>JAZNDK010000042.1:0-4636 GCA_045588005.1 Alistipes sp.
AACTTCTTTATCGGCGCAGCATCTACTACCTTTTGACAACAAATTCGCTGCAACCGCTAATTATCCGTAAAAAACTCTTTTTTAAGACCATTACGACCGCTTAGACCATTGCGGAGTCGCAGCCACTCGTCGCGGCGAGCCGCGACCACTCAAGCTACTCTCAATCTACCATCCGCTACTCTCCTCCATTAAGGCCGATATAAATATCGCCCCCGACATAGCAAAGCCGCCGAAGTGCAGCGACGCCAAGTAGGGGATTTTATCCCTCGTAACACCTCCCAAGGCGATAACTCGGCTATCGATAATATCCGCGTCGCTGGCCATTTGCAGCTCGGCATGGCTGAATGCTGAGCCGTAGCCACTCTTCGAGATACTATCAAAAATTGGGCTCAGAAAGAGGTAGTCGCACTCCTCCTTATATCGTTTGACCTCCTCCAAAGAGTGGCACGAGCGTGTGCGCGTGCCGCGATAATCGGCCGGAAGCTCCCCGATATTTCTATTCAGATGCACGCCGCGTAGCCCAAACTCCTCATACAGCGCGTAGTAGTCGTGAACGACGATTCGCCCCCTCTCCTCTGGGCTCAACTTGCGGAGCAGCCCCCGACAATACTCAATACCGGCCTCGGGCTTACGCAGGTGGAGAATATCGACCTCGCCGGCGAGGAGGCGGCCAATAGTGGCGGCCTCCCCGTCGATAGCCGAGGGCAGCGTAATAGCAATACGAAGCATCGTACTAACGCTTCAATCGCTCGATAATAAGCTCTGCAACCCTCTTACCCGAGAGGAGCATGCCGCCAAAGATTGGCCCCATACGTGGCGTGCCGCTAACGGCCGAGGCCGCCATGCCGCAGACATATAGCCCCGGGTATATCTCCTTGGTGCCATTGACCACCTCCTGCTCGCCCGAGACGACATCCAACGAGCGTTCGCCAATCACGGCTCCCGTATCGGTGGCTAAGCGTATGCCATTTTTGCGAGCTACCGTGCGGCACATCTCGCTGTCGTGTCCCGTGCCATCGACAACGCAGCGAGCCAAGATATTGAGAGGATCGACATGCAGCCCCTCGCGCAGTACGGGAGTCCAATTTACGACAACGCCACTCACGACGTCACTCTTAAAGATGACATCCTCCACCGAGTAGCAGTTGAAGAGCGTAGCACCCTCGTGCACAGCCCTATATAGAAGGGCAGAGGTGCTCTCCACGGAGTCCATAACATAGAGGGTGTCGTCGTACCTCTCGTAGTTGATGCCAAACTCCTTGACAATATGCAGTGCCTCCTCCTGCACTACAATCTGGTTGAACATCATCGCTCCGCCCCACATGCCGCCACCCGGCGACAGCTTCCTATCGAACAGCGCAACGCGCAGCCCCGCCTTAGCGAGGTAATAGGCGGCAACAATGCCCGAGGGACCACCGCCGACAATAGCTACATCGAGCTCTAAATTCTTCTCCAACTTGTTGAAATAGGTGGAGATAATACCCTGTGATACTCTTCTTTCAATCATAATAAATCTAATAATGGTTGTTATACAATCTATTTATCCTCGTCGCATAGTGTGTGGCTAATCCTCATCGCGCAGAGTATATCGTATCGACAATACTCTCCATGTAGCTTATCGGATTGCTGCTATTTAATACGCTGCCACTCAGAGCGATGCTATCAACGCCACACTCCAAGAGTGGGGTGATGTCCTCTCGTGCGATGCCTCCGATGGCAACAACCGGTATCGATATGTGCGCCTCATGCATCTGGCGCATTATCGCGCGATAGCCATCGAGGCCGAGCGTGGGTGCAAGTCGTAGCTTGGTCGTGGTAAAACGAAATGGCCCACAGCCGAAATAGTCGGGCATAGTGCCGCGCACGTAGCCTAAAATATCCTCTGTCGAATTTACCGTAGCACCGATTATCGCCTCGCTCCCGAGAATGGCGCGAGCCTCGGCAACGGGCATATCCTCCTTGCCAAGATGCACGCCGTCTGCCCCCACGCGCTTGGCGAGCTCCACCTCGTCGTCAATTATAAACGTTGCGCCATACTCTCGACATAGCGCACCTATCTCTCGTGCTGTCACCTCGAATAGTCGGTTATCAGCCCCCTTCATGCGCAGCTGAATCCAGCGACAGCCACCCGCAAGGGCGAGGCGTGCCGAGTCAAGATAGGAGAAGCGGTCGTTATGGTGCGTGATAAATTGCAAATGGTAGTGATTACTCCTCATATACCTCCATTTTTAGTGGGTCGAATAGGTGGTTTATAGGGCCATGGCCGTGGCCTATGCTAATCGCTGCGCCAGCCCTTATTGCCTCATAAATATAGTGTTTCGCCCGACGCACCGCCTCCTCCAATTCCGCGCCACGAGCCATATATGCGGCGATGGCCGACGAGAGGCTGCACCCCGTGCCGTGAATATTGCGCGTTGCGATGGTCGGCGAGCTGAAATAGCTGATGCGCATCCCCTCCGCACCCCGCTGATAGAGTATATCGGTCTTTGTCTCCCCCTCTTCGTGACCACCTTTAAGTAGGATGGCCTCTGCGCCAAGTGCCATGAGGTGGCGTGCCGCCTCGCTCTTCTGTTCGAGCGATGACAGCGGCATGGCCGTAAGAACCTCCATCTCGGGGATGTTGGGCGTTAGGAGCGTAGCCATGGGCAGTAGTCGATGTTTGACCACCTCCACTGCCTCGGTCGCAAGTAGGCGATGACCGCTACTCGATACCATCACCGGGTCGAGGATTATCGGCAGGTCGTAGCGTTGGAGTGCGTCAGCAACGGCATTTGCCACCTTCGCGTTCGATAGCATGCCAATCTTTACTACCGAGGGGGCAATATCCTCTACCACTGCAACAATCTGTTCGAATACCATCTCTGCGGCAATGGCGAGTTGCGAGCCTACCCCCTTGGTATTTTGGGCTGTGATTGCCGTGATTGCCGTTGCGCCATATACCCCGAGAGCCGAGAGCGTCTTTATGTCGGCCTGTATGCCCGCGCCTCCCGACGAGTCCGAACCAGCAATAGATAGAACGACGGGGTAGCGTCGTATGCGTGAAGGGGTGTTGCAAGAGTCCCGCTCTTCGTTGATAACTTTTGGTCCCATAAGTAGTTGTTAATTAAAAGTTCTACAACGGGGGCCTGAAAAAGAAAACGCATACCTCTTGTTGTTTGGGGTATGCGTTATGATATTATCCACAATTCCTACGGCAGTACTAACTGCTTCAGGTTCGAGGGTATAATCTCAGCCAATCAAGGCACCCCTTTGTTTGAGTACAAAGATACAAATATTTTCTGAAATGCAGCATCAGTTATCCCCTTTTTTGTGGCTAAGCAGACATTTTTTTCTTGTTGCAAAGAGCCTAAGCACCCTCTTGTAACGGAAAAAGGGTAGAATAATTTTTTTATATAGAATAAAGGCGTATCTTTGCCCCCATAAACATTTATATATAACTACTATTCCCATGAGCTTCGATTGGCTTAAAAACGTAATCCTTGGTGGTAGCAGTGAGCCCACCATTGCACACACCGTATTTGTGCTTGCGTTAGTCATCGCTTCGGGTATCGCCCTTAGCCGTATTAAGATTAAGGGTATATCGCTGGGCATGACATGGATACTCTTCACGGGTATCGCCGTAGGACACATCGGCGTAAACATTGACCATGCAACGCTCCACTTTATCAAGGAGTTTGGTCTTATTCTCTTTGTATTCTTCATCGGTTTGCAGGTCGGCCCGGGTTTCTTCTCGTCGCTCAAAAGCGGCGGTCTTAAACTCATCGGCCTCGCCTCGTTGGTGATTCTGCTTGGCGTGGTGACAACCTATGTCATCCACCTTATCACCGGCGAGCCTCTGCCTACGATGGTCGGTGTATTGTCGGGTGCTGTAACCAACACCCCGGGTCTTGGTGCTGCTCAGCAGGCCTACTTCGACTCTACGGGTATCGACGACCCCACAATCTCGCTCGGTTATGCTGTGGCATACCCCTTGGGTGTTGTGGGTATCATCTTTACGATGATTATCATGCGCTATGTTCTGCGTGTCGATTTCAAGAAGGAGGATGAGGGTCTTGCAGCTATGAGCAACGAGACAAACCTTCCGCAGCGTTACTCTGTGGAGTTTAACAACACCATGCTCGAGGGCCGCGATATAGCCACGGCACACATGCTCATCAACCGCACCTTCGTTGTGTCGCGTATCATGCGTGCTTCGGGCGAGATAGTCATGGCCGATGGTAACTCTAAGCTCACTGCCGGCGACCGTCTTCGCGTTATCTGTACCGAAGACGACCGAGAGGCTATCCTCGCATTCTTGGGTCGCCCCGTGGAGATGACAGCCGAGGAGTGGGGTGCTACGGCAATGCAATCTACACCTCTTGTGTCGCGCCGTATCCTCATCACCCGCGAGGAGATCAACGGTAAGAAGTTCTCGGACCTGCGTCTGCGTACCCGCTACGGCATCAACATCACTCGCGTAAACCGTGCCGGTGTCGATCTTCTTCCCTATCAGGGTATGGAGCTTCAGGTGGGCGATAAGGTGATGGTTGTAGGTCCCGAGGCTGCTGTGGCTGCTGCCGAGAAGGTGCTTGGTAACTCGCTCAAGAAGCTCGACCACCCCAAAGTCGGAGGCCAAGCGGTCTTAGGAAGACAACAC
>JAZNDK010000043.1:0-78662 GCA_045588005.1 Alistipes sp.
TACGCATAACGACTTCGAGCGACTCAAGGAGGTCTACGAGGCAGCACATCCGCGAGGTGGCACAACAGATGGAGAGTGACAGGTTTTTGTGAGTGCATGTTTGGACAGTGAGGGTCATGCGAACTCTCACACTATATATAAACTTAATACTTTATGACCTATGAACGTACAGATTCAGTCAGTAAAATTCGATGCGAGCAAGAAGCTCATTGAGTTCATTCAGAAGAAGATGGATAGATTGGATCGCTTTGTCGATGAAAGGGCGGGTGATGTAGAGGTTGTTTTGCGCCTCGAGCCCGACTCGGAGAAGGGCAACAAAGTAGTAGTAGTGTCGCTCCATGTTCCGGGTGGCGATATCCGCGTTGAGGAGCGAGCATTTACCTTTGAGGAGGCGATAGATAACTCTATGGATATAATCAAGCGACAGTTGGAGAAGGCTAAGGCAAAGTTCGAGAAGTAAATTTCCTGTGATAAGGGGTCGCTTGCGGCCTCTAACAAAAAATGCCACCAGTGGGACGTACACCAAGTACTACCTATCGGTGGCATTTTTGCCGATGTAGCACTCGGCACCCTTCTGACAAGAACTCTACTTATATAAATTTCTACTCTCGGGAATAAAAATTTGTCATCTGCATTAAATTGTTGTATCTTTGTCGCGGATGTGCGCTCCATCGCTGCCATCTTAGGGTGGGGGAGGAAAGTCCGAGCAACAGAGAGCACCGTGCAAGTTAACGGCTTGATATGCGTAAGCGTATAGTAGCGTAGAAGAAAATAACCGCCCGCAAGGGTAAGGGTGAGAAGGCGGGGTAAGAGCCCACCGCGAGGGTAGCAATACTCCTCGGCAGTACGTCTCGTGGGTTGCAAGACCATGTACACCGACAATTAAGGGCTGCTCGTTCGATGTCGGGGGGTAGGTTGCTGGAGGCGACAAGTGATTGTCGTCGTAGATAAATGATAGAGGCCTCGCCTTGGCGGGGTACAGAACTCGGCTTATAGCGTATGCCACAAAAGAGAGGGCTGACTAAATTCTTAGTCGGCCCTCTCTATTATCATCGTATTAGACTATAATCTCGCCTTGATAGCCTTAGATTCCTCCTCGTAGCCGGGCTTATCCAGCAGCGCAAACATATTCTTCTTGTACGCCTCGACGCCGGGCTGATTGAAGGGATTAACACCAAGCATATAGCCCGAGATACCGCAACCCTTCTCGAAGAAGTAGAGCAGCTGACCGATAGTACGCTCGTCGATACGCTCAATCTCGATAAGCATGTTGGGCACGCCACCATCAACATGAGCGATGCGAACGCCGAGCTCGGCCATCTTGTTTATCTCCGAGAGACGCTTGCCTGTGAGGAAGTTAAGGCCGTCGAGATTAGCCTCGTCAGACTCTACCTTAACCTCATACTTCGAGTTCTTTACCGAGATGATGGTCTCGAAGAGGGTGCGCTCGCCCTCCTGAATATACTGACCCATAGAGTGAAGGTCGGCCGTGAGGGTCACACTTGCAGGGAAGATACCCTTACCCTCTTTACCCTCCGACTCGCCATAGAGCTGCTTCCACCACTCGGCGATATACTGCAACTTAGGCTCGTACGAGCCGAGAATCTCGATCTTCTTACCAGCCTTGTAGAGCTCGTTACGCACGATAGCATACTGCGCTGCGGGGTTCTGCTCGATAGGCGTAGCCTCCGAGGTGAGACGCTCCATATCGCGAGCACCCTCAACAAAGGCATCTACATCGACACCCGCCACAGCCAACGGCAGAAGGCCTACGGGAGAGAGTACCGAGTAGCGGCCACCCACATTATCCTCGATTACGAAGGTGGGGTAGCCCTCCTGCGTTGCGAGGGTTTTGAGAGCACCGCGAGCCTTATCGGTGATAGCTACGATGCGCTCCGCAGCCTCGGCCTTGCCGTAGCGACGCTCCAACTCGGCCTTGATAAGGCGAAAGGCAATTGCGGGCTCGGTTGTAGTTCCCGACTTAGATATTACGATAGCTGCCACCGAGTAATCCTTGATAGCATCCATAAGCTCGTAGGTGTAGTCCTCCGAGATATTCTCGCCGGCGAAGAGCACTGTGGGGTTCTCCTTCTGCTTCTTGAGCGACTCGAAAGAGTTGGTCATAGCCTCCAATACTGCCTTAGCACCGAGATACGAACCTCCGATACCGATGCAGATGACAACATCGGCCTTTGAGCGTAGCTTAGCTGCCACAGCCTTAATCTCGGCGAGCTCCTCCGATGATATTGACGAGGGTAGGTTTACCCATCCGAGGAAGTCGTTGCCTGCGCCTTCGCCCGAGTGGAGCAGAGTGTTGGCACGCTTGGCCTCAGCCAACATATCGTTAGTTACAACTACGCCTGAATGAGCGGCATTAAATCTAATAAGTTCCATAACATCAATATTTTATAAGTTTATAATCTTCTACTTTAAGATGTCGATAAGTTTGAGCATGGCATCCTTCGCCGAGGCATTGTTGTAGAGCACCTCCCATACCATGTCGGCAATAGGCATCTCGATATTTCGGCGCATCGAGCTACGACGTATGCACTCTGCTGCGTAGTAACCCTCGGCAACCATTGTCATCTCGTTCAGCGCACTCTTCACCGAGCATCCCTTACCCAAAAGCGTGCCGAGGCGACGATTGCGGCTCAGTGGCGAGTAGCAGGTGACCAGCAGGTCACCCATATATGCCGCTTGGTTGATGTCGCGACCATCGATAGGCACAGCCTCATCCATAAAGTGCTTCATCTCCGAGGCACAGCCCGCAATGAGCACTGCGAGGAAGTTGTCGCCGTGGCGCAAGCCTACGGCCATACCCACGGCCAAAGCATATACATTCTTCATTATCGAGGCGGCCTCTACGCCGAGTACGTCGTGCGATAGCGAGCAGCGGAAGTAGTCGTTGGCAAGGAGCGAGCGCACCCTCTCGGCTGTGGCCTGAGACTCAGAGGCTACGGTGAGGTACGACAGGCGGCACTGACCCACCTCCTCGGCATGTGAGGGGCCTGTTACAACACACAGATTCTGCATCGGTACGTCGTGGTGGCGGTGCATGTGTTCAACGATAGTCAGATAGTCGCCCGGGATGATACCCTTGACCATCGATACCACAACCTTGTCGGCGAGGCTCTCGGTGAGTGGTGCAAGGAACTTCACAAGGAATGCCGAGGGCATGGCAAGTATAACCACATCGGCCTCGCGCACCACCTCGTTGATGTCGGCCGAAGGGGTGATTAACTCGCGTGGCAGGTCGCACCACGGTAGATACTTCGGGTTGCGACCACGGCTACGCAGTGCCGAGCCTATATCCTCGTTGAGAACGAGCCACGACACATGGTGTCCATTCTCTGTCAATGTCTTTACAATGGCTGTCGCCCAGCTGCCATAACCGAGTACGGCGCATCTATCCTGATGATTAGTGTTCATTGGTAAAAAATTATTGACAAATTTAGTAAAAAAAACTGAAAACTCTTGCATAAACCTCATATCTTTTTCCTATCTTTGTGGGTGATATTACGCGCGTGGAGGAGTGTACGAGGATAATCGCCTGATAGCCCGATTGTTAGCTGCTTCGCGGAGGCGGGGAGTCAAATGCAATTTTTTTGACACCCCGATAGTTGTTTATCCTGTATGGGTAACCGATTTTGTAACGAAATATAAAATTTTGACAATATATGGGACTCTTTTCACTTACACAGGAGCTGGCCATCGACTTGGGAACGGCCAATACCCTGATTATGCACAACGGTAAGATTGTTGTCGATGAGCCCTCGATTGTGGCTCTCAGCATTAAGACAGGAGATTTGATGGCCATCGGCCATAAGGCGCGATTGATGGATGGTAAGACGCACTCCAATATCCGCACAATACGCCCCTTGCGCGAGGGCGTTATTGCCGACTCCGAGGCTACCGAGCTTATGCTCCGCGGCCTTATCAAGAAGGTGGGCGCAACACGAGGCATGTTCGCTCCCTCGTTGCGTATGATGATATGCATACCTTCGGGCTCAACAAACGTGGAGATTCGTGCCGTGCGCGACTCGGCACAGCATGCCGGCGGTCGCGAGATATACCTCATCTTCGAGGCTATGGCGGCGGCACTCGGCGCAGGTCTTGATGTGGAGGCTCCCGAGGGTAACCTCATCATCGACATCGGTGGCGGAACTTCGGAGATTGCTTGTATCTCGTTGGGCGGTATCGTCTATTCTAAGTCAATCAACGTGGCTGGAGACGTCTTTACCGACGATATTCAGAGCTACATACGTCAGCAGCACGGCATCCGTATCGGCGAGCGTACTGCCGAGGATATCAAGTGCTCGATAGGTGCAGCAGTACCCGAGTTGGAGAATGAGCCCGAGGATTATATCTTCACAGGCTCTAACATGCTTACCAACCTACCTCAGACCATAACGCTCAATTACAGCGAGATAGCCTACGCTCTCGATAAGTCGCTCGTGAAGCTCGATAACGCCTTGATGGATGTGCTCGAGAAGATTCCGCCCGAGCTCTACTCGGATGTCGTGAAGAACGGTATCTACCTTGCCGGTGGTGGTGCTCTTATCAAGGGTCTTGATCAGCGTCTCTCGAAGAAGTCGGGTCTTCCCGTGCATATTGCCGACGAGCCTCTGCATGCCATTGCTCGCGGTACAAACATAGCGTTGAAGAATATTGGGAATTTCTCGTTCTTGTTAGGGGGCGAAAAATAGTCTTTGTTGTGATAAGGGGTCATCTGCGGCGTCTGCCTCGTCTGAAAAATGCTCATTTACGTCAAAGTAAACTCCGCTTTTTCATACTTCGAGCATCCACCACAGCTAACCCCTTCTAACAACAAATCTTTGTCGTGATAAGGGGTCATCTTCGAGCTCTCAATCATTGCCCCGAATGGGAAATACTTCGAGTATGTCCCATCCGAGTCAATATCTTAATCGAACTCAAATCTAACCCCTTCTAACAACAAAGGTGCCTACCGCTGATTGAGGTGTTCTTTGATGTGATAAGGGGTCATCTACTGCCGCTAACGAATTATCTTGGCAATGGGCAGTACGCCTTAGTACAGCCCATCGCCTCGAAATTCGCCGAGCGTTGTATCTAACCCCTTCTGACAACAAAGAGGCCTACCGCCGATTGAGTTGTTTTTTGATGTGATAAGGGGTCATCTTCGAGTTCTCAATCATTGCCCCGAATGGGAAATACTTCGAGTATATCCCATCCGAGTCAATATCTTAATCGGGCTCAAATCTAACCCCTTCTGACTGCAAAGGGGGCTTTAATGCGATTGGGAGGCTTCCGCAGTTGCGATTGTTGAACTTTGTGACCGTCGAGTGATTGCGGCTTACTGAGGTAGCCCTCATATGTGAAAACTTTGCTCGTTAAAGAGAGTTGTTATGCATAGGCTGATAGCATTCATAAAACAGATTTACGTTGCGCTCATCTTCCTTGTTGTGGAGGGTGTAGCCTTGTGGTGCTATGCAACATCTACTCCTTATACCGAGGCAAAGATTCTATCTCGTACATCGGCCGTAGGGGGTGCTATAAGTGGTGCTGTGACAGATGTGGGTCACTTTTTCTCGCTGCCCGAGAAGAATCGCATGCTCACCGCGCGTGTGGCCTACCTCGAAGAGATACTCTCGGAGCATATCGACCACAAGGGCATTGATGCCGACTCGCTCAACCGTGCGATGAACGCTCTCTCGGACCTCGCCTACCGCTATCACCCTGCGCGTGTAGCCTCTGCGACAACATCGAAGATGCGTAACTACATAGTCATAGATCGTGGCGAGGAGGATGGTATAGCTCCCAATATGGGTGTGATTACTCCAGGTAGAGAGCTTGTGGGATATGTCGTGTCGTGCTCGCCGCGTTACAGTGTGGTGATGCCGGTACTTAACAGCGAATTCCGCATAGGAGGCCGCTTAGCCGAGAACGATTACAGCTGCTCGGTGCGCTGGTCGGGAAATTCGACACACCATGTCGAGCTGATAGATCTATCGACATACTCCGATCCACGTATAGGTATGGCTGTTGAGGTTCGCTCGGAGCGTCTGCCAGACGGCATACTGATAGGTCATATCGACGATTTCGACTACAACGCAACGCAGACAGCATATAGCGCACGGGTGCATTTGGCGGTCGATATATCGCGCTTGGATAATGTTATTGTGGTGGAGAACACCAACTATGGAGAGATTGAGGCTCTGATGGAGTCGGTGCAGTAGGTAGAGGACTATGTATAGATTCATTTCATACGTTTGGTTGATGATTTCGGTGCTTGTGGTGCAGATATTTCTGCTCGACAACATCTCCATACACCTATGGCTGCGCCCGATGATATTCCCCTTGGTGGTGTTGCTGCTACCGATGGAGTGGAGGTCGCTATGGGTGATGCTCGTAGCGTTAGCCACAGGTGTTGTAATGGATATTTCGCTTGGTGGTGCGGGCCTATATGTCGCCTCGCTATTGCCAATATCGCTCGTGCGAGGTACGGTGATGTATCTCACAACCAACCGCTCGGTCGAGGCGAGTGACCAGAGTACCCTTCTCACGCGTCTCAGCCTACGACAACTGATGATATATCTCGGTGTGGCAATGTTGCTGCATCACACGCTCTTCTTCCTGCTCGAAACGCTCTCGCTGAGCAACATCTGGCGTCTTGTGGCGACCACCCTTTTCAGCACGCTGCTATCGATGGTTGTGGCGTGGCCCGTGGTGCGAATCTTCATAAGTAAAGTGTTGGGACGATGACACAAATCGAGAGGGGATACCTGCGCTTTACACATCTACGCCTTGTCGTATTGCTCGCTGCTGTGGTTATTCTCGGCAGACTCTTCTACATACAGATTATCGACGATAAGTACGACCATATGGCCAAGGCCAACATCATCCGTCGCCCCGAGGTGGAGTACCCCATGCGTGGCGAGGTGCTCGACCGCAATGGCGAATATTTGGTGCGTAGCCGCGTGTGCTACGATGTGATGGTCGTAACGTCGAACATTCCTAAGGAGGGCTTCGATACGGTGCGTCTATCCCAAATCTTGGGTATTACGCCCGAGCGTCTTGCCTCGCAGCTAACGAAGGCGCGACGTGCGCCGCGTGCCCCTTTCCTTGTCACGGGCTACCTCTCTCAAGAAGCTAAGCTAATATTTGACGAGAGCCATTTCGACGGCTTCTACACCCGTTTTCGCACAGCTCGCGAGTACCCACGAAAGATTGGTGGTAACCTGCTTGGATATGTGAGCGAGGTTAATAGCGAACAGATCAAGAAGTGGGAGTATTACGAGGCGGGTGACTACATTGGTGTCGGCGGTGTCGAGTCGGCCTACGAGACGCTGTTGCGTGGCGAGAAGGGTCTGAGCTACCGTATCTACGACACATATGGAGCATTGAAGGGATCGTACTTCGACGGAGCGATGGATGTGCTCCCCGTGAAGGGCAGCCAGCTGGTATCGACCATCGATGGCCGTTTGCAGGAGTTTGCTGAGGAGCTTATGGAGGGCAAGGTGGGAGCGGTAGTAGCCTTGGAGCCATCGACAGGCGAGATACTTGTCATGGTATCTTCGCCGACCTATAACCCCGATCTTATGGTGGGCCGCGAGCGTAACAACAACTACGCTAAGATGCTCCACGACCAACGTAATCCGCAGTTTAACCGCGCGGTAAAGGCTAAGTATCCTCCGGGCTCGACGTTTAAGCTTGTGCAGGGCCTCATAGGCTTGCAGGAGGGTGTCCTACGCTCCTCGGATAAGCATCCCTGTCACGAGGGTTATACCTACGGCAGTCGCACGATGAAGTGTCATGCTCACCGCTCGCCCGTGGATTTGAGAGATGCTGTGGCAACATCGTGCAACGCCTACTTCTGCTATGTCTTCAAGGATATCATCACCAATCCCAAGTATGGCTCGGTGCGTGAAGGCGTTAAGCGTTGGAACGACTATGTATATAGCTTTGGCTTTGGCCGAAAGCTCGGTAGCGACTTCTACGGCGAGGGTAACGGTTTTGTGCCTACGCCCGAGTCGTTTGACAGAAAGTATAACGGCAGGTGGAACTATGGCTCGGTGTTATCGTGCGCCATTGGTCAGGGCGAGATGGGTTGTACGCCTTTGCAGATGGCTAACCTTGCAGCGATAGTTGCCAACCGAGGCTACTACTACATACCCCATATCATCAAGCATATCGAGGGTCGCGACTCTATCGATGCCCGCTTCTATGAGCGTCACTACACGATGGTCGATTCGATACACTTCGTACCCATTGTCGAGGGTATGTGGCGTAGTGTGAACGAGTGGGGAACATCTGGTGGAGCACGTCTCGAAGGTCTTGATGTGTGCGGTAAGACGGGTACGGCGCAGAATCCCAATGGCGAGGATCACTCTACGTTCCTATCTTTTGCGCCCAAGAATAACCCGCGCATAGCCATCTCGGTATATGTCGAGCATGGCGGCTTCGGCTCGGCAATAGCCGTACCTATCGCCTCGCTTATTGAGGAGCTATACCTAACCGACACCGTCAAGCGACACTCGTTGGTGGAGTATGTTAAGACAAAGCAGCCCAATTATAGACACTACGACAGGCTACAAGCCAAGCACGATGCTGCGCGAGCCAAAAAATAGTACGGTTTGAGGATGAGAGAGCACTACGACATATCGCGATTTTCGTCACGAGGAGGCCACCGCATGGCTCTCTTCGGTAATGTCGATATATTTACTCTCGGGCTATATATCGCACTTGTGCTTATCGGCTTGCTGTCGATTACGTCGGCTTCGTATGATAGCGAGGCGGAGAATATCTTTGCTATGAGCCACAACTATATGAAGCAGCTCATGTGGATAGGCATATCGTCGGTTGTGGCTGTTGTTGTCCTTCTGTTGGAGCGTCGCTACTTCCATATGTTTGCATATCCAGCCTACGTTGTGGGTATCCTTATGCTGTTGGCCTGTTTAGCCTTTGGTCGCGAGGTAAATGGAGCTAAGGCGTGGTTCGAGTTCGGAGGAATCAGAGTTCAGCCCGTGGAGTTTGTGAAGATAGCCACGGCACTCGCCATGGCACGCGTGATGAGTGGTTATACCTTCAATATCAACCGTATGTCGGATATGCTGAAGATTGCCGGAGTATTGCTTCTGCCGCTCGGTATCATCATCTTGCAGAACGATACGGGCTCGGGATTGGTGCTCGGCGCATTCCTCTTTGTGATGTACAGGGAGGGTATAACCAAGTATATCTACTTTCCAGTGCTCTTCACCGTGGCACTCTTCATAGTCTCGTTTATCTTCACTCCCGAGGCGATATTCCTAACCCTCATCCTCCTCTTTATGGGTTATACACTCCTGAAAACGGGGGCTGTGGTGGGGCATATACGCCTACTTGCAGGGGTGCTCTTTGCCATATTACTACTCACCGTGGCAACGCCTCTCAGCGGCTATGCGGCTATTATGGTGGTGTGCTCCATAACGATCATTGTGCTTGCGGTATTGGCCGTTAAAAGCCATACCTACATGCTGCTATGGCCATTATTGATGTTTGCTTACGCCATGCTATTTGTTCCGACATGCGACTTCCTCTTCTCGAAGCTCGAGCCGCACCAGCAGAACCGTATCCTTACGTTTGTGGGTATGAAGAGTGACCCTAAGGGTGTCGATTACAACGTCATACAGTCGCAGATAGCTATCGGCTCGGGTGACCTAACGGGTAAGGGCTATTTACAGGGCACTCAGATACGTTACGACTATGTCCCCGAGAAACATACCGACTTTATCTTCTGCACGGTAGGCGAGGAGTGGGGCTTTGTGGGTGCGCTGATTGTCATAGCTATATACGTTGCTCTCATAATGCGCCTTATGCGTATGGGTGAGCGTATAGGCGAGACCTTCGGCAGGGTATATTGCTACTCGGTGGCCGCCATTCTGCTCTTCCACGTCTGGGTAAATGTGGGTATGACCATAGGCCTAATGCCGGTGATGGGTATTCCGCTACCGCTGATGAGCTACGGAGGCTCGTCGCTTGTAGCCTTTACAATATTGATAATGATTGCTATACGCTTGGATGCTTCGACAACCGATGATAACATCTATGCGTTGTAATCCAAGCAAAAATGAAAGAATATGGAGAACCGAAGATTGATATTTGTTACCAACGACGACGGCTACCTCTCGAAGGGCTTTCGTGCCGCCGTGGAGCTAGCTCGCGAGTTTGGCGATGTTGTAGCCATAGCCCCCGACAGGATGCAGAGTGGCATGAGTCAGGCGATAACCATCCATAATCCGCTCTTCATCCGCGAGGTGGAGCGTGGCGAGGGGTACGAGATACACGCTCTATCGGGCACGCCTGTCGATTGTGCTAAGATAGCCTTCGACCACATATTCTTAGGCCGTAAGGTCGATTTGGTGATTTCGGGCATTAACCACGGCTCGAATGCTGCGGTCAATGTCATGTACTCGGGCACTATGGGTGCTGCTATCGAGGGTAGCTTCTATGGTGTTCCCTCTATCGGCTTGTCGCTCGACGACCATGATGCCGATGCCGATTTCGAGGGTGCTGTGGAGTATGGCCGGAAGGTTATAGCCTCGGTGCTCGAAGATGCCGATAGCCTCCCCCGCCCGCTATGTCTGAATGTAAATGTGCCGCGCTGCCCCGCATCTGCTATCAAAGGGATACGTCTCTCGCGCCAGACTAAGGGCTTTTGGCGTGAGGCCTTCTATGCGCGTAAAGACCCTCATGGAAGAGACTACTTCTGGCTTACGGGAGCTTTCCAAAATGCCGAGCCTAATGCCGAGCAGAGCGACGAGTGGGCCTTGGCACACCAATTTGTTGCGGTAGTCCCCGTGCAGGTCGATATGACCGACTATAAGATGTTGGAGGCCTTGGATGGCGTAGTCAAGTAGAACACAACAAGTTGCGAGGTTATGACGGGTGTTGAGGTATTGATGATTGTCGCTATCGTGATATTGACTATCGCGGCCTTTTTGTCGCTGCGACTAATCAACAAGACGCGATATAGTGCTCTGTGGATAAGCTGCTTCATAGGTCTTATAATGCTTATCGTCGAGCGTTTGTTGCAACTTATCACCTTCGATGGCTATCCTATCTCCGACCTAACGTATGCTTGGGTAGGTATCATCGTGTCGCTATGCTTCTCGATAGGTGTGGTGTGTGGACACTTTCTTGTCCGCTATGTAGATCGTATGACGGAGCAGCGCCGCCTTCTCGAGAACCGACTTATGACCGCTGTGCTCAGCACCGAGGAGCGTTCGCGCGAGGGCTTCTCTCGCGAGCTGCACGATGGGCTGGGGCCGCTGCTCTCGTCGGCGAAGATGTCGCTCTCGGCACTCGCGCGTGCCGACCTTAAAGATAAGGACAGGGCGATACTTCAGAATACGACGGCCGTGATTGACGAGGCTATACGCTCGTTACGCGAGATATCGAACAACCTATCGCCCCATATTCTAACAAATTTTGGCCTTGCCAGCGGCATAACCAACTTTGTGGATCGTTTGGCGGCGATGCATAGCGAACGCATACTTTTTCGCACGACACTGCGCAACGAACGTTTCGACTCGAATGTCGAGGTTATCCTCTACCGCGTGGTATGCGAGCTTATCAACAATTCGCTCAAACACTCGGGGTGTAAGAGTATAACGCTCAACCTGCGAGTCGAAAATAATCGGCTCATATTGGATTACTCCGACGATGGCCGAGGCTTCAATATCGACGAAGTGGAGTATAAAGGTATGGGTTTGTCGAATATCAACTCGAGAGTGTCGTCGCTCAACGGCAGCTTCACACTGCGCAGCCGCGTGGGCGAGGGCATGACGGCTAAGGTTGTGGTATCGACCGACGGCTCGGTAGCTCATCTGTCGGGTAGTGATTATCAGAAACTAAGTGAAATGGAATATGATAGAAAGAAGAGTAAAAATCGCACTCGTCGATGACCACACGCTCTTCCGCACGGGCCTGAAAGGCCTTCTTGCGCAGCGTGACGACTTCGACGTTGTCGCCGATGTGGGTAGCGGAGAGGAGTTTTTGGAGATACTTCCCGACTTGGAGGAAGATGTGGTCTTTATGGATATCTCGATGCAGGGTATCGATGGCTGTGAAACTACGCGCCGAGCTTTGACTGAGCGAGCAGAGCTGCGTATCATAACGCTATCGATGTATGGCGATGACCACTACTATACGCTTATGGTCGAGAGTGGAGCTTCGGGTTTCCTGCTCAAAGATTCGGATATTGAGGAGGTCTATTCGGCCGTTGATAGTGTGATGGCTGGCGATAGCTATTTTAGCTCTGCGTTGCTTGGCTCGATGACCCGAAATATGAGCATGCTCTCCTTGGATGCCACGAGTAGCGAAGATGCACTCTCGGATCGCGAGATTGAGATTTTGGTTGAGGTGTGCCGCGGATTGTCCAATCAAGAGATTGCCGACAAGCTCTTTATCTCGAAACGCACGGTAGATAAGCACCGCGCCAATATTCTCGAGAAGACGGGTTGCCGCAATACGGCCAATTTGGTTGTCTATGCTATTAAGAACCACCTCGTGGCAATTTAGTCCGAAGAGTGTCGATTGTTAAATTGCTTATTGGGCAATGTAATATAGTCGTTTGTGCAGAATAAAGCTGATACGCCAAAAATAAATACTATATGAAAGATGGTTGTATTTATCGAAAAATGTATATATTTGTAAATTGTTAGGAGCGTTGTGCTCGATACCGAGTAATAAGTTGGAGATAAACAACCTAAAAATATAGTTAATAAAATGAGGAAATTTTTATTCTTTATTGTTGCTGCAATGACCATTGCAGCATGTTCTCAGGCCGATATCGATGATGTTAAGCCTGCAAACCCTCAGGAGGGTATCTCTCTAACCGTTGGTTTTGAGAGTAATGACACTCGCATCCAATTCAACGAGGCTACCAAGAGCATTTGGAACGAGGGTGACCTTGTTTCGGTATTCTACAAGGGTGCTGCCTACTCGCAGTGGAGGTTTATGGGCGAGACGGGCGACCGTACGGGCCGTCTTGAGCCTGTTGGTAATGTAGTTGCCGGTAGCGGTGAGGTTACCGTTGCGCTCTACCCCGACAATGCCGATTATGGCTACAACTCGTCAAATGGTGAGGTTACAGCTACCGTAGCTTCGGAGCAGAACTACTTGGCGAAGAGCTATGGCGAGGGTGGTAACATATTGGTTGCATCGAGTACCACAGCCTCGTTGCAGTTGAAGAATGTATATGGTTGGCTTCGTCTCGATATCAAGGGCGAGGGCGAGTCGGTAGAGAGCATCACATTCAAGGGTAACAATAATGAGCAGCTCGCCGGTGACATCATTATCAATAGCGAGTATGCAACAGCACGCTTCGTAGATAATGCCAATGCGTCGGAGAGTATAACACTCCTCTGCTCTGAGGAGGCGTTGGATAGCCAGAATGCCAAGCACTTCTATATCGGTCTTGTGCCGCAGACTTTCGAGGCTGGTATCACTATCGTTGTTGAGACTGTAAGTGGCAAGAAGATGACTAAATCTACCTCTAACAGTGTGCCTATCGAGCGTCGTACCATCCAGCCTATCGCGGTGTTCGACTTTGCGGCAGATGAGGTTGAGGAGGAGTGGGTAGAGGCCCTTTTCCCCGCAACAAATCAGGTGTGGTACAACACTTATAGCTATGGTATCCACAAGTTTAACATCAGCCAGCCCTTCGACGCAAATATCACGAAGCACGAGTTTGGTGCTGCTTGTTCGAATGGTTCGTGCTACAACCTCTTTGGTATCGATTGCGATGCAGATGTAACAACCGTAAATCAGGCTGCATTCTACAATAGCGATGTCGAGATAATCTACCTTCCCAACAAGGTTACAACCATCGCTTCGTCGGCATTCCTTGCCTCGGCTAACCTTGCTACCGTACATATCGGTTACAGCATCGAGAGCATCGGTCAGGGAGCCTTTGCAAATTGTGGCAACCTCGAGAAGATATATATCCGCGCTACGACACCTCCCACGCTTGGCAATTACGCCTTGGAGCGCGAGTCGTCGGGAGCCTATGTATATCTTGGCTCGACAATCTATGTTCCCACAGATGCGGTAGCTGCGTATAAGGCTCACGAGGATTGGAGACGCTATGCCGAGTATATTCGAGGCTACGACTTCGCTAAGGGCGAGGAGGCCGAGTCGGGTAGTGGCGGAGGTGGCTCTTCATCGAGCTCGCCCTTCAACCACCGTCTTCTTATCCTCGACCACACGGGTGTAAATTGTTCATATTGCCCCGAGGCTACGGATCGTCTGCACGCCTTGGCTAATTCGGAGTTTAGCTCATACTATCACGAGGTATCGATTCATGGTAACAACTTTGCCCCCAGCGATCAAGATCCTGCCTATTCGGCGGCAGCTGTGAGCGCAACACGTTTCTATAACCCGAATAACTTCCCTACGATCTACCTCAACTTCTATGGCGGTACCATTTCGCGCGGTAACAGCAACGACGAGTTTGTAAATACTACCATGAGCAATATCTTCAACGCCAACCGTAAGAAGTTCGGTGCAGATGCAGGTATCGCTATCACTACGACAGCTAACAATGGTACGCTCTCTATCGATATTGATGTAAAGTCAGCCAAGGAGCAGGAGTACTGCGTCACTGCATGGGTTTTGGAGAACAATATCTGGTCGCCCAATCAGAATGGTGCAACAACAGATCTTCATAAGACCTATAACCACGCGTTGCGTCACATGTCGGGTGAGTACAACCGTACCCATTTGGCCGGTGATTCTCTCGGTACAATAGCTGTGGATGGAGTAGCAGAGAAGAGCTACGAGGTGACTCTCGACAACAGCTGGGTTACTCAGAATCTCGAGGTGTTGGTAATTGTTAGCGCAAACCGTGGCGACGGCACATACGAGGTTGTAAATTGTGCGCTATGTCCTGTGAACTCTACCAAGGATTACGAGTATCTCGATCAGGAGGATGACGAGGGTATTGGCGAGATTGGTGGCGGTGACAACACTGGTGCTGTTACCTTTACGACAATGACCTCGGGAGTGTATAACGATTATTACTATTTCTACTCTTATAGCTTTACCGATGGCGGAGATACATCGTTGAATCTCTATGTTACCGATTGGTATGGTATGACAAGCTATATTAAGAGTTGTCAGCTAAACTATATCTCGCAGAAGAGCCTTGCCGGTGGTGAATCATATTTTCATGCCGATAAGGTTATAGTTAATGGGGTGAGCAAGAAGGTTGCCGATGGAAAGCTTTTGGTACTAAACGGCGAAATGACCCTCGACCTCACATTCGACGATAGCACGACACAGAGGTTCTTGTACACCTTCTAAGTCGGATATCTATTAACAATATTACCCAGCTCTAACGGCGAGCTGGGTAATATTGTTAATAGGGAAACTATCGTTTGTTTGCTCCCATTGTATTAACATAAATATATACAAGTAGGGCCGACTAAATTGCAATTTAGTCGGCCCTATAATCTTATTGTAACTATTCGTGGAGCTACTTCATAGCTACGCCATCGAGCTTGATAGCGCATGTGAGCCAGCCCGCCATAGTGTTTGTGATACCTGCGATAGTCTTGCCATCCTCAGATACACCGATGATGATGATACCATCGGGGATGTATTCGCCAAGACCTACACCGTGCTCCAATGCCAACCAATCTACAATAGGAGTCTGTGTCGATAGGTCGCCACTCTTAATATCCACGATATACGATGTAGTACCGAGATAGTAGGGTGCATCGTTGATAAAGACGATACCGTCGTCGCTCATGGCTGTTACCGAGCCACCATCGAACCACATAACCTCGCCTGTCTCGCGGTCGTAGGCTGCGGGGAACTCAAAGGGCACACCATCCTCGGCATACTGCTTACCCTTGCCATATACATAACGGCCCGAGGGCGAGAAGAAGTTCTGCGAGTCGCCAATGCACTCAACAGGGTTGTAATCAGCATCATACTCGAGATGCACATACTCGTAGGGATCAACCTCGTTAGACCAAATGATGCTGAACATATCGAGCGAGTTCTCGTAGCCGAGAATCGAACGGTCGGGAGCTATCGACTTGGGAGCGACACCTGCAAGGTGCGAGAAGTAGAGAATGTCGGGAGCGGCAGGCACCGAGAGAGTACCTGTTGTGAGGTTGTAGCAGATGGGGAAGTAGTCGCCATAGTTCTGCGTGTAGTAGGTGTCGGCGAAGTCCCAAATCCAACCCACAGCGAACTTGCCGTCGGGTGTGATGCTGGTAAATGCACCCATGCTGACCTCCTCGGCCAAGCTACTGATATTAACCTCGATAATCTCGCCATTCTCGTAGATTGCGGGCACACCATCAAGGATTGTTGTGTGGCTCGAACCAACGGCGATACCATTGTCCGATACGTCGTAGAACTCTATATTACCAACCTCGGCAAGCTCGTCGGTGTTAAGGTCGAGGATGAACGCCTGACGGTCGAAAGCACCGACAATGTAGCGACCATTGTTCGATAGTGCACTACCTGCTGCACCATTTGTGGGATACCACTCGCGGTACTGGGGAATCTCGCGTGCAGGAATGGTAACGGTTACAATAGCAGGCTCCGAGTTAGAGTAGAGTTGCTGGTCGGCAGCGATAGCTGTAACTGACACGGTGTACTCCTCGCCATAGCTCAGGTCCTTGATGATGAACGAGCACTCGTCGGTACGCGATGCACCACCGCCGTTTACGCTAACCTCGTAGAAGGCTGCAAAGTCAATTGCATCCCACGCGAGGATAATAGTGTTCTGCTGGATGTTTGCACCAACCTCGGGAGTGGCAAGACGATTACCCCTCTTTGAGCCATCGCCGTCGCTCTCGCAGCCAATAGCGACCAAGGCGACCATCGCGCAGAGCATAATCTTAAAGATGTTTTTCATAAAATATTGTTTTTGTGTGTTAATTCATATGCTGAGCGACCTTACTCTAAACTCTTAGCCATAAGTTGTTGAGTGCATAGTCCTACTGCATACGTTTTCGGCGGCAAAGATAGTTAATTATTCACTCTCTGCAATAGTTTTTCGAGATTTATGCATATATGCATATATTATTCTATTGAAATATGCAACTATTATACGCTCTCGTAAAAGAGAGGGCTGACTATAAACCAATTTAGTCAGCCCCTTCGAAACATAGGTCGTCTCTTATCGTCTCATGCGACGCTGCTCGCGGTTGAGGCTCTCCTGCTGTTGTTTGAGTGCCTCCTCGTACCTCTCTTGGAACTTAGTCTTCTTGCGAGGCTTAGCCTTAGCGGCAAGAAGCTTGGCGCGAACCTTTTGGTCATCGACCGTACGGCGGATGACAAACATGATAATCATCGTGAAGATCTGCGACAGGAAGTAGTAGTAGCAGAGGCCCGACGAGTAGCTGTTGAAGAAGAAGAGCATCATGACGGGCATGAAATATACCATCATAAACTTCATCATGCCTGCGCCGGCCTGAGGTGCTGTCGCTGCCTGCTGGCTGTACGTTAGGAACGAGTAGCCGAAGAGAGCCACGGCCATAAGTAGGGCAAAGAGACTAACATGGTCGCCATAGAAGGGTATGCTGAAGGGCAGATCGAGAACACTATCGAAAGACGATAGGTCGTCGGCCCACAAGAAGCTCTGACCACGCAGCTCGATACTTGCAGGGAAGAAACGGAACATAGCCCACAGGATAGGCATCTGTATCAACATCGGGAGACAACCACCCATAGGGCTGATACCAGCCTTCTGATAGAGCTCCATCATCGCCTGCTGCTTCTTCATGGCATCCTCCTGATTGGGATACTTGGCATTCAGAGCATCCATCTCGGGGCGGATGGCACGCATCTTAGCCGTAGAGATATAGCTCTTGTAGGTTAGCGGCAGGATGATAAGCTTAACAAGCACCGTGAGGATAAGGATGATAAGACCGAAATTAAGACCGTTGTCCTTCAACCAGTGGAAGATAGGAATAGTGAAGAAGCGGTTAATCCAGCCGACAAGCCATCCTCCCATAGGGATAATATCCTCCAAATTGCTCTTCTCGCCGTTGAACTCCACGCCGTTAAGCACCTTGAAGTCGTTGGGACCGTAGTAGAAGGCGTAGTGCGACTCTGCGTTTGTTGTCAAGGGGAGTTTCAACTCTACGTTGTAGGCTTTCAGATAGTCTGCACCCTCCTTCGCCGAAGTGGTAAAGCTCATGTCGGCAACGAAGCTCTCGGCAGCGATAAATGCCGACGAGAAGTACTGCTGTTTGAGGGCTACCCACAGAAGGTCGCTCTTGCTTTTTAGGTCGCCATCTGCACCCAAGTCATCCCAATCCTTATCTTCACGCTCGTAATAGGCGATGGTTGTCGCCATATTCTCCATCTGGAAGCTACGTTCGTTCTTATTCGAGCGGTTGCTCCACTCCACCTCCATAACCTCTTTGTCGGCGAGGTACGAAGCGAGGCCCTGATGCTCGATATCGAGGTCGATAAGGTAGTCGCGGCTCGGGTTGCCACTATTGTAGATCGTGTAGATGTAGCGCACCCATGCGTCATGCGCAATGTTGAGCATCATGCTTACCGTCGTTCGGTCGTCACTTTCGCTAACACTCGTTGCATATACAAAGTCGTCGCTCGATAGTGCCGCGCCACTCTCGCTCTTGAATTTGAGACTGAAACGCGCTGTCTCGGGCTGCATCATCTCGACAAGCTCGGTGCGCTCGCCATCGGCATACTTGGTGTAGTTTTTAAGCGTTACCCCCGAAATCTTTCCTCCGCGGCTCGAGAAGGTAACCTTCATCACATCGTTCTCTACGGTCACCTTCTCGGCCGTTGCTCGCTTAGCCTCGTAGAGCTCTGCTCCATAGGTGAAGAGCTCGGCGTTGAGCCTCTTGGCTGCCTCGATAGAGTCGCGAGCAATACGCTCCTCCTCGGTCATCTTCTCCTCCTCAAGACGGGCGGCCTCCTCCTCGGCAGCTCTAAGAATTATCCTCTCCTGCTCGGCCTTAGCCAACTCCTTGCGGTACTCTGCATACTTTTCAGCCTCGTGACCCTGATAGAATGAGAAGCCGACAAATACGGCTACCATGAGTACGAGTCCGATAATAGTCTTCTTATCCATTGTCTTTAACATTGCCCTTGCGGGCCAAAATCTCTTTTGTTACGTTAATAATTCTCACTCAACATCTCTCTCCCCTTAGCACATATCCTCCCGAAGTGCTCGTGCACTCCAAACGATATATCCTAAAACGTTCACTCTCCCTATTTATTATCCTGCTCGTCGCGATAGCGGAGAGCCTCCTTGACGAATGCTACAAAGAGCGGGTGGGGATTAGCTGCCGTAGAGTGGTACTCGGGGTGATACTGTGTGCCGACAAACCAACGGTGCTCGGGAATCTCGACAACCTCGACAAGACCCGTGTCAGGGTTGAGACCTACGGCCTTCATGCCGGCAGCCTCAAACTCGTTGAGGAATGTAGAGTTGAACTCGTAGCGGTGACGGTGACGCTCAACGATAGCGTTTGTTCCATAAGCTTCAGCTACGCGTGAACCATCGGCAAGCTGGCAGGGGTAGCCTCCAAGACGCATAGTGCCACCCTTTGCCGTAATCTTCTTCTGCTCCTCCATGATGTCGATTACGGGGTGCTTTGTCTGCTGCATCTCGCTCGAGTTGGCATCGGCCCAGCCCAAGACGTTGCGGGCAAACTCAATCACGGCACACTGCATGCCGAGACAAATACCAAAGAAGGGTACGTTGTTTTCGCGGGCGTAGCGCACGGCGAAAAGCTTACCCTCGATACCACGGTTACCAAAGCCCGGGGCAACCATCACTGCCGACATCTTGCCGAGCTGGTCAGCAACATTGTCTATGGTCAATCGCTCAGAGTTTACGTAGTGTAGCTTGACCTTAACCTCGTGTACCGCGCCGGCGTGGATGAACGACTCACTGATAGACTTGTAAGCGTCGGGAAGTTCGGTGTATTTACCCACAAGAGCAATATCTACCGAGCTCTTTGGGCTTTTTATCCTTTCCACGAAAGCCTGCCACTCGGCCATATTAGGCTCCTGATCGGCCTCCAAGCCGAGCTTCTGGAGCAATACGCCGTCGAGGTTCTGGTCGTGCATGCGCAGGGGCACTTCGTAGATTGTAGGTACGTCGATAGACTGCACCACAGCCTCGGGGGTCACGTTGCAGAAGAGGGCCACCTTGCGGCGAATATCTTGACTTAGGTCGTGCTCCGAGCGCAACACTAACACGTCGGGCTGCAAACCGTACGACAGAAGCTCCTTAACCGAGTGCTGCGTAGGCTTTGTTTTAAGCTCGCCCGAGGCAGCCATGTAGGGGATGAGCGTAAGGTGTACAAGTACGGTATTCTGATAGCCGAGCTCGTAGCGTAGCTGACGTACCGACTCGATAAAGGGTAGCGACTCGATATCGCCCACCGTACCACCAATCTCGGTAATTATCACATCGTACTTCTTCGTTGTGCCGAGAAGCTGTATGCGACGCTTAATCTCGTCGGTGATGTGAGGGATAACCTGTACGGTCTTGCCCAAGAACTCGCCACTGCGCTCCTTGTCGATGACGCACTGATAGATTTTACCCGTTGTTACGTTGTTGTTCTTGGTGGTCTGTATCGATGTGAATCGCTCGTAGTGGCCCAAATCGAGGTCGGTCTCTGTACCATCCTCGGTAACGTAGCACTCGCCATGCTCGTAAGGGTTGAGCGTGCCGGGATCGACGTTGATATAGGGATCGAGCTTCTGAATAGTCACCGAGTAGCCGCGTGCCTGGAGTAGGCGAGCGATAGATGCCGATATAATACCTTTACCGAGTGACGAGGCAACACCTCCGGTTACAAAAATGTACTTTGGTTTAGATAGTTTCATAAGTCTAATTATATTTTACCATCAGCCATAATGGTTTCGTTAATCTCTCTCTTCTTTATGGTTGTTAAGCGTTCTATTCGCCACGCTGCTTAGCCTCCTCGGCATCAATCAGACGCACCTTCTCGATAAGCTCGGCCATGTCGCGCTTCGTGCGCTCGATCTTCTCGCGTACATCGGCTATGAGCGACTCGGCATTCTTCGACTTCGAGAAGAAACCTATGTTGTTCTCCAAGAGGGCGATATCCTGCTCCATCTGGCGCACCTTGTTGTAGAGCTTCTCGCGCTCGGAACGTAGCTGCGAGCCCCCCTTCATGCCCGATACTCGCTCCTTGAAACGGTTCATCGAACGGTCGCGCTCCGACGAGCGGAGTGTTGAGAACATGCCATCGACAACGGCCTTATACTCCTTTTGGAGGCTCTCCTTATGCTTGATGGGCACAAAGCCTATCTGGCTCCAACGACGCTGGAAGGTCTTGATAGCCTCGAAGCCGCCGGCCTTAATATCTGCCGAACGCATCTCTTCGAGAAGTGCTCGCTTGAGTTTCAGGTTCTCCTCGTGCTCCGAATCTACCGTCGAGAAGTGGGCAGTTTTGCGCTCGAAGAACTTATCGCACGCCGCACGGAATCTCTTCCATATGGTGTCCGAGTAGCGACGCGCCACAGGCCCCGTCTGCTTCCATTTGGCTTGAAGAGCTATAAGCTCGTCGGTGGCGTGCTTCCAATCCTCGCTTGTAGAGAGGGCTTCGGCCTGCTCGCAGAGCTCCTGCTTCAAGGCGAGGTTATGCTCCATCTCGTTTTTAAGTTCGCCGTAGTAGTTGCGTTTGAGCTCGAAGAACTTGTCGCATGCGGCACGGAAACGCTCGTAGATGCGGTTGTTATCTCGCTTGGGAGCGTAGCCTATGGTCTTCCATACCTTCTGAATCTCGAGAAGTTCCTCCGATGCTCGGTTCCAATCCTTGCGCGAGAGCAGGGGTCGTGAGGCGAGTGCCTCGGTCTTTTCGCAGAGCTCGCTTTTGAGGGCGAGGTTCTTGGTTTGCTCGGCCTTCAACGCCTCGAAGTGCTCCTGATGACGCTTGTTGATGCGGCTCGATGCCTCCTTGAAACGCTCCCACAACGCCTCCTTGAACTCGATAGCCACAGGACCCGTCTCGCGCCACTCGTCGTGGAGCTTCTGAAGCTTGTGGAAGGCCTCGACAATTTGCTGTTCGAGCACCAAAGCCTCAGCCTGCTCGCAAAGAGCAATCTTAGCCTCGTAGTTGCGTTTGAGGTCAAGGTCGCGTAGCTCCTTGTTAATCTTGATGTAGTTGTAGAAGTTCTCGACATGGAGGTTGTAGGTCTCCCACAAATCCTTGATATTCTGCTGGGGTACAAGACCCGTATCCTTCCACTGCTGTTGTAGCTCGCGGAAACGTGTGAAGGTGGTGTTTAGCGTCTCGTCAGAGTTGATAAGCTCTTTGAGTTCCTCGATTATCGCGAGCTTCTTTTTGAGGTTCTCCTCCTTGCCCGCCTCGAGAGTGGCGATATGTTGGTCGCGCTTCTCGCGGTAGATGGTGAAGAGCTCCTTGAAACGCAGTTCGTCGTCATCCTGCGCAGGAGTGAAGGCCTCGGCCTCGCCACCCGCCTCGATGAATGCCTTACGCTCGGCCTCATTCTTGGCGCGGTGCTGCTTATAGAATGCTATTTTGATGGCTTCGACTGTGGGGCGCAGAGTATAGATTGGTTCCGACTCGATCTTTTGAGCTAAGAGTGCTACAAGCTCAGCCTCACCCAACCCTGAAAGGTCGTCGCCAGCCTCGGGAGCTGCGGCCTCCTCGTCGGTCTGCTCGCCAATGTCGAGGCCGGCCTCGTCGGCAGCAAGTGCCGCCTCCTCCTCGGCAAACTCTGTGCTCATTAAATTACTCTCGACCTCTGCAACAGCAGAGTCCTCGTTTGCGCCCGCTGCAACAGCAGCTGTGGTAGTCGTCTCGGTATCTTCGGCAATGATGCCGACAGGCTCCTCGGGAGCCGCAAGGTTAATTTTTTCCGTAGCCATCGCTTACTTAGTTTTACGTTGATGCACTTATGCCCATAGGCATATAATTCGTGCAAATGTAGCAATTCTTTTTCAAAGAAAAAAGAAGAAGACCGAGAAAAAGTGGGTTTTATAGCCGTGTTTCGACTCTGTTTTCCGAATTTCCCCCACTCGTTTCCCCATTTTTCTATTCTCGAGGTTGTGTTGCTTAGACTATGCCGACAAAAGAGAGGAGCGATTTATGGTTGATTATGACAAGTAAAATAGTTGAAAAATGGTTAAAAACGAGCATTGTAATTTAGATAGTAAATTGTGGGTAAAAACCATAAAACGAGGGCTTGTCTAAGTCGAAAAAAGAGCTCGCGAGAAAAAGTTGCGAAAATTATTGGAAAGTCAGCCGATAATTTGTATCTTTGTTGAAGTTTTATGCGCACCTGCCATAAACCCACATGCAACGAATCAATTACATATTAACATAAAACTATATCTAAGATGGTTATTTTGGTTCTAAACTGCGGTAGCTCGTCTATCAAGTATCAGGTACTCGATGTTCTGGAGTCGTCGCAGACGCTGCTGGCCAAGGGCCTTGTAGAGCGTATCGGTCTGGCTGAGGGAGATCTTACACACAAGCCTCAGGGTAAGGATAAGTTCGAGCTTCACTGCCCGATTCCCGACCACACAACAGGTATTCGTCTGGTGCTAGACGCTTTGACACACCCCGAGCATGGTGTTATCAAGTCGCTCGACGAACTCAAAGCCGCAGGTCACCGTGTAGCTCATGGTGGCGAGTTCTTCCATGACAGTTGCCTCGTTGATGAGGAGGTTAAGGCTAAGATCGAGTCTTTGTACTCTATCGCTCCGTTGCACAACCCCGCAAACTTGGAGGGTATCCTCTCGATGGAGAAGGTATTGCCCGGTATCAAGCAGGTGGCTGTGTTCGACACATCGTTCCACCACACAATCCCCGCTATCAACTACATGTACGCCATGCCTTACGAGTACTACGAGAAGTATCGCGTTCGTAAGTATGGTTTCCACGGCACAAGCCACAAGTTTGTTGCTCGCGTAGGTGCCGAGATGTTTGGCCTCGACTTTGAGAACTCGAAGATCGTAACCTGCCACATCGGTAATGGTGCTTCGGTAACGGCTGTGCTCAACGGTAAGTCGTTCGATACGTCGATGGGCTTCACTCCGCTCGATGGCCTTGTAATGGGTACTCGTGCCGGCTCGATGGATGTTAGCGCAGCAACCTATGTTGCCGAGAAGGAGGGTATGTCGTACAAGGAGCTCGACACTATGCTAAACAAGCAGTCGGGTGTTCAGGGTCTCACGGGCATCTCGAGCGATATGCGCGATATCGATGCTGCTTACGATAAGGGCAACGAGCGTGCTATCATGGCTCGCGACATGTACTTCAACCGCGTTAAGAAGTTCGTGGGTGAGTATGCTGCTGAGATGGGTGGTCTCGACTTGGTTGTCTTCACCGGTGGTGTAGGCGAGAACTCTCCCGAGTTGCGCGAGTATGTTCTTCGCAACATGGAGTTCATGGGTATCGAGTTTGATGCTGTTCGCAATAACGGTAAGCGTGGCACCGACTACGAGATTACTAAGGAGGGCTCACGCGTGAAGGCTGCAGTTATCTGCACCGACGAGGAGCTCGTGATTGCGAAGGATACCTACCGCCTCACAAAGTAGTGTCGAAGAGATAACGAAATACAAACAAATAAATAAATAAATAAAACCTAAAACTATTATGATTAAGCATTTGGATGAAATCGTAGCTGCTGCGGTGGCTCGTGGTAAGAAGAAGATGATTGTGGCCTATGGCCAGGATACACACTCAATCGGTGCAACCGATATGGCTATTAAGGCAGGTCTTGCAGAGGTAACTTTGGTTGGTGACCCCGAGGAGATTAAGAAGTCGTGCGAGGCTGAGGGCGTTGATATGAGCCAATATACCATTATCCCCGAGTCTGAGGATGTGAAGGCTGTGGAGATCGCTGTTAAGGCTGTGCACAATGGCGAGTACGACGTCTTGATGAAGGGTGTTGTTCCCACTGACAAGTATATGCGTGGTATCTTGAACAAGGAGTGGGGTTTGTTGCCCGCAGGCACAACTCTTAGCCATGTTACTGTTTTAGAGGTTCCTGCATACCATAAGCTCTTGGTAGTTAGCGATGTAGCTGTTCTTCCTTGCCCCACATTAGAGCAGAAGAAGCAGATTGCAAAGTATCTTATCACTACGGCCAACAACCTCGGTATCGAGAATCCTAAGGTAGCACTTATCGCTCCGAGCGAGCAGCTTCTTCCTAAGGTGGTTAGCTCGGTTGAGGCTAAGGAGCTCTCTGATCTCGGTCAGGCCGGCGAGCTTGGTAATGCACTCTTCCAGGGTCCTTTGGCACTCGATGTAGCTATAGACGAGGAGAGTGTTAAGATCAAGAAGCTCACAGGTCCTGTTGCCGGTGATGCTGACTGTCTCTTGTTCCCCAACTTGGAGAGCGGTAACGTATTCTTCAAGGCTTGCTCGAAGTTTGGTGGTGCTGAGTTGGCAGCTATGGTTGCTGGTCCTACTGCTCCTTGCGTATTGACATCGCGCGGTGACTCTACCAAGACTAAGCTCTACTCGATCGCTTTGGCTTGCTTGTCAGCAAAATAGCACTTGTTGTAACCTGATAAACTAAGAATTATGGCTTATAAAATATTAACCATCAATCCCGGCTCTACCTCTACAAAGGTAGCATTGTTCCACGATTTGGAGCAGGTAAAGACCTTGAAACTCAGCCACTCGGCCGAGGAGATTGCTCGCTTTGCATCTGTTGCCGACCAGCTCGATTGGCGTTTGGAGATTATTCTTGACGCCTTGAAGGCCGACGGTATCGAGCTCACGTCGTTGGATGCAGTGATTGGCCGTGGTGGTCTTATGCGCCCCATCGAGGGTGGCGTATATCGCGTAGGCGAGAGCATGATTGCCGACCTCTCGGCTCCTAAGCGTCAGCACGCCAGCAACCTCGGTGCACTTATCGCTCGTCGCATTGCCGACGCAGCAGGTGTCGAGGCTTATATCGCTGATCCCGTGGTTGTTGATGAGTTGCAGGATATGGCTCGTGTGAGCGGTATCAAGGAGTTGCCTCGTCGCTCTATCTTCCACGCCTTGAACCAGAAGGCTATTGCTCGTCGCTATGCTAAGGAGGTGGGTCGCCCCTACGAGGAGCTCAACCTTGTTGTTGTGCATATGGGCGGTGGTATCTCTGTTTCGGCGCACCACATGGGTCGTGTTATCGACACGAACAACGCATTGGATGGCGATGGTCCTATCGCTCCCGAGCGCGCAGGTACACTCCCCGCAGGCGACCTCGTAGATTTGTGCTTCTCGGGCAAGTACGAGAAGACCGAAATCAAGAAGTTGCTCGCAGGTAAGGGTGGCTTGGTAGATCATGTTAATTGCAACAATGTGCAGGAACTCAACGAGGTACGCGCAGCTGGTGGCGACAAGGAGGCACGCTTCATGCTTGACACCATGTCATACACCGTAGCTAAGTGGATTGGCGAGATGGCCGTTGTTCTCAAAGGTAAGGTCGATGCTATCCTTCTTACGGGTGGTATCGCTTGGAACGACTGTGTGAACGACATCATCGTTGATTACTGTAAGTTCCTTGCTCCTATCAAGATTTACCCCGGAGAGAACGAGTTGGAGTCTTTGGCCGAGAATGCACTTCGTGTACTCAAAGGTGAGACTACGGCAAAAGAGTATTAGGATGAAAATACTTATTATCAACGGTGCGAACCTCAATCTTTTGGGGCGTCGCCAACCCGAGATATACGGCAACAAGAGCTTCGAGGAGTACCTCGAAGCTCTTCGCGCTCGTTACTCGGAGCATACTATCGATTACTACCAGTCGAATATCGAGGGGGAGCTTGTCGATAGGTTGCACTATGCAGATGGCACATACGATGGTGTTGTGCTCAACGCCGGAGGTTATACCCACACGTCGGTCGTGTTGCGCGATGCTGTGGCGGCTATCTCTACGCCTGTTGTCGAGGTGCATATATCCTCGATATTAGCTCGCGAGGAGTTTCGTCACGAGTCGCTCATAGCCCCCGTTGCGCGTGGTACGATTATGGGCTTCGGCATGGAGTCGTACCGTTTGGCTGTCGAGTATTTCGTTGCTAAGTAGGCTGCTATGGCTCTCGGAGGGTTGGGACATAAGGTTGTGAGCGGTGTGGCGTGGAGTTTCTCGGAGAAGCTCCTCACGATGGTTGTGCAGATGGCCGTCAGTATCATCGTTGCACGAAGCCTTACGCCAGACGACTTCGGCATCATGGCTATCATGACCTTCTTTACCTCTGTTGCCCTTACGATTGTCGATAGCGGCTTCTCGCAGACGCTCATTCGTAAGGCCGAGCCTACCGACGAGGAGTATCGCTCGGTGTTGGCATTTAACGTGGTTGTGTCGCTCCTTCTCTATGTGCTCTTGGTAGCTCTGTCGCCCGCCTTATCGCGATTTTATGGCAGTGGTGTTATCGCCGATATTGCACCGGTGCTCTTTCTGCTTCTGCCTGTGAACTCGCTCTGTGTGGTGCAGACGGTGATGTTTACGCGCGAGTTTCGATTCGAGCTACTCTCCAAGACGGTCTCTGCAGCGTCGCTGATTAGTGGCGTGGCGGCTGTTGTTATGGCCCTCGCAGGATGTGGTGTGTGGAGTCTTGTGGCCCAGCGATTACTATCTATGGGCGTCAAGGCTGTGGTCTTTTGGTGGGTGCGCCGCTGGAGGTGGCGTGGCGCTGTCTCTTTTGCTTCGCTACGATGTATGGCCCCTTTCAGCCTTCGTCTGCTTGCCACGGACCTTATTGCTGCTATATATAATAATGTAGCGCAGCTCTTCATCGGTAAGATGCACTCTACGGCCGAGCTCGGATTCTACTCTCAGGCGCAGAAGCTCAAAGAGCTGCCTGTGACCTCTACCGTGCAGGCGGTGCAGGGTGTTACCTATCCTGCCTTGTCACAGCTTGCCGACAATGATGATAAACTCGCCGAGGGCTATCAGCGTGTCGTTGGCGTGACCTCGTTCCTGCTCTTCCCGCTGATGTTTGGTTTTGTCGCCATTGCCGAGGATATGTTTATGTTGTTGCTCGGCGAACGTTGGATACCTACTGTTCCCTATTTCGAAATTTTAGCACTCTCGGGGCTCTTCTATCCACTCTCGGTTGTCGCCTACAATATACTCAAAGTGCGTAGCGATGGCCGTGTTATTGTGCGTGTCGAGCTTCTGCGACGTGCGATTATGACCCTTGTGCTCTGTATAGCTATACCGAGTGGTGTCAAGGCTGTGGCTTGGGGTATGACATCTATGGCTGCTATCGATTTGATGATAAATGTCGTGGCTGCAGGGCGATATACACGTTTCGGAGTAGCGGCCTTTCTCTGTACAATAGCACCTCAGCTGTTGCTATCTGTGGCGATGTTTGCGCTGCTAATGGGCATGCATTGCTATACCGCCGAGCTACACGTTGCTCTGCGTCTTATTACGGATGTTGTGGTGGGTACACTATTCTACTCGGTCGCTGCGCTAATCATGCGCTTTAAGGCTGTGACCGAGGTTCTTGATCTACTTCGTAGTATGCGCTCTAAAAGTGAGTAAAACCTTTGAGGTCGAGCTCTATGCGCTCGCCTCGCTCTTGCCACTCTACGCCTCTTTGCTCTACTATTCTACCTATTACTGTCGCCGCAGTTCCGCACTCGCGGCTTAGGGCGTTGCACACCTCCTCGGCCCTATCTCCCTCTACGGTAAACAGTAGCTCGTAATCCTCGCCTCCCGAGAGTGCGTAGCGAAGGTCGTAGTCGGTGGGTACGCGCTCCAAATCTATCGTTGCACCTACGTTCGACAGCTCCAAAATGTGCTCTATGTCCGAGGCTATGCCGTCTGAGAGGTCCATCATGGCGTGTACCTCCTCACGTGAGCCTAACCATGCACCCTCGGCCGTGCGTGCCTGAGCGCGACGATGAGTCTTGGCTGCCGAGGTGTCAAGGTCGCCAAACATTATATCTACAAGGCCCTTAGATGATACTCCAAGACGCCCTGTGACGCATATGGCATCGCCTACGCGGGCTGCCGAGCGACGCTTGATATGGCTCTTGGGGGCGCGACCTATGGCCACCACATTTATTGCGATATGCTCGCCCGAGGCTGTGGTGTCGCCACCGACAAGGGCTACACCCTCGCGCTCCGATGCTGCGTGGTAGCCTCGCATGAAGGCCTCGGCCCACTCGCCCTGCGCACTTTTAGGTAGGGCGATGCTTAGGAGCGTAGCTACGGGGCAGGCTCCCATAGCCGCAATATCGCTGAGGTTTACCATAAGACTCTTCTCGCCTACCTCCTCGGCCGAAGATGCCGAGCGCAGGAAGTGTACATTCTCGATGAGCATATCTGTCGATAGCACCAATGCCTCGCCATCGCCACAATCGACCACCGTGCAGTCGTCGCCTATCGCCTCAAAGCCGTTGTGCGGCAACATGGCAAACATCTTAGCTATATCGCCAATAAAGCCAAATTCCCCCTTTTTCATTCTATTACTCGTATTAGTATACAAAGGTAACAAAAGAAATCGGAGTCTCAAAATTCGAGACTCCGATTTCTTAGCTACAGGCTCTGTTACTCATTGTAAGTACGCTTAACCTCGTACATATATACGGCACGAATATCGCGCTGCTTGTACTTGTAGGGCTCGTCGCAGACCACGCTGTTAAGCATAAAGGCAAAGGTCTCGGCATCGTTCTCGTCGATCTCGCCCGAAGTCCAATAGAAGGCCTCCTCGATTTCGTCGCCACCATTGTCGGTGAGAAGCTTGTTGTACTTGGTAACGCTCTCCGAGGCGAAGTCCTTAGTGCCTCCGGTGAGTGTGTTCCACATCCAACCCATCTCCTGACCAGAGGGCAGGAACCAACCCTCGCCATGATTTATACACCACTTGGCGGCGGGGTATTTATCGATACCGGCGCGAACCATCTGGTCGGTATTGATAGCTCCGCTTGATGTGCAATTAACCCAAATGTTCTCGGTTGACCACGCCTCATAACCCTCGTCGAGTGACATGACGTAGCCGTAGGTTATTGTACCTACAACATCCCAATTATCGTCGAACATGGGCTTATCGTGGAAGGCAAATACAAGGCCCTTAACGCCACCCTCGTTGTAAATATCGCCAATCTTATACTCCTTGCTCGGGGGTGTAGGCTCGTCGGGCTTCTCCTCGGCCTTGGCAGTGATAGTTACGATATTTGACTCGACACCACCCTTTATAGCCTTAAACTGGTAAGTGCCTGCTTTGGTGGTTGTAAACGAGCCATAGACCTCGCTGTTATCCATAAGGTTGATGATAACAGGCATATCCTCGGTGATGATATTCTCATACTCAACCGTGAATGTCACTGCATCCACGCCATCGGCCTTGATGGTTGTCTTGTCGGCCGAGAGCACAACCATAGGCTCGGGCTCAGTGGCAGGTGCAGTAGACGTAACGGTCACCTCCTCCGATTCGTAGTCGCCAACCTTAGCCTTGAACTTGTACTCGCCGGCTACGGTTGTTGTAAACTGTGCGCTCTCCAAAGCCTTGCCATTGGCAACGTCTATAATCTCGAAATCTTTGCTCACAGCCTCGCCATCGACCTTTACGGTGAATGTTACAGCATCCTCGCCATCAGCCTTGATAGTTGTCTTGTCGGCTGTAAGCACCACCTCGGGAACAACGGGGGTCTCGACAGCTATTGCCTTGATGCTGATAATCTCTGTTTTAAGAGGGTTACCCTCATACTCGGCGATAAACTCGTAGTCGCCGGCCTCGGTTGTCGAGAAGGTGTTACCCTCGAGCTCGGTGTCGGCAGTGAGGTTGAAGATTTTAGCCTTGGTTGTTACATCCTCGCCATCGGTAACGGTAAAGGTGACAAAATCTACACCGTCAGCCTTAATCTCACTCTTATCGGCAGTAAGGGTTGGAGCAACATCAATGTCAATAGCAGACGCATTTACCGTAACGCTATTTGAGGCATACTTGCCAAATGTCGCCTTGAAGGTGTACTCGCCCTCCTCGGTGGTGGCAAAGGTATAGCCGTCGAGAGTCGAGTTATCTTTAAGGTTGATGATAAGGCACTCTTCGGTAGCAACCTTTTTATCTACATATACGGTGAACGTCACAAAATCCTCACCCGAGGCCTCGATAGCTGTCTTATCAGCTTTGAGCTCAACAACGGGGTCCTTGGGCTCGGTCTTGTTGCCGCTATCGTCGCACGAGACAAAGCCAAAGAGCGCAGCGACAAAGAGAAGAATAAATTTGAAGTTTTTCATAGTCAAGGTTCTTTTTTTGTGTAATCAAAAAGGCTGCTACTGCTGTCGTCATTACGCTCAGCAAGCAACAGCCCTCAGTTATTATCTCGTGTTATCCTCTACTCGAACATATCGGCAGTAACGTGAACACCAAACTGTGTGGGAGTATTCTCCGAGTTGAGTACCTCGAAGAAGAATACATAACCATCTTTGTCGAAATCGGTGAACGATACAGTAGCACCGTCGGCACTCTTAGCAGCAGCCAATGTGTCTGCTCCTACCGACTTACGGAAGAGGAAGAATGCCTGAATCTGCGACCAGTCGTTCTCGTCCCAATACTTCGCGAAGTCGTAGTTAGCGTAGAGCTGTGCACCAACCTTCAAATCAACGGCGTTCTCGTTGGTCTTAACATTGAACTTAATGGTGTACTTTACATCGGTAGGCTCGATAACGGGACCTACAACCTCCAAGGTAGCCTCGCTGCCCTCGGTGGGAGCCTTAGTCTTGAACTCAACAGCAACATAGTTGTAGTCATATACTACGGTCGGGTCCTTAACCTCGGGATCCATGTAGAAGAGCACCACAACATACTCGGTGTTGTTCTTCAAAGGCTCGTAGTTGAGAATCTGTGATGAACCTATCTGACCCATGTAGTTCTGAATGAAGTCGCCGAAGGTGTAGCCCTGATCAACGCTGAGGTTGTTCAAGCCCCAATAGCTACGCATTACGATATTTACGCGTGCCTCCGTAGCCAAAGTCTCCTCATAGTCCTTCTTTGTCCAGATATAGTATGTCCAGAACGACTCCTCGCCCTTGACGGGTGTCACATCAAGAGTGAAGCCCGAGTGGGTAGTTACGAGGTTCTGAGTCTTGAACAATGTGTCGGGATCGACCTCCTCACCCTTGAGTGTGCGGAACTCCTGACGGAAGAGTTTAACCTCCATCTCGCCTGAGAGCACCTGCTCGTAGCTCTCGACATTGAAAGCAACAGCAAGGTAGTCGGTCTCGGCAGCAAGGCTCAGATTGAAGCTCTTGCTACCTGTATATATATAGTCGTTGCTGTTGGGGTTCTCGATGATATACTTGAATATCTCAAGGTTGTTCTCGTAGATACCAAATGCGGTGAGCTCCATCTTCGTAACCACACGGAACAGATAGCGGTTCTCCGAGCTGTTGGGCTTGGTCTTGGCTACGGCCGATGTATCTGTAATATCCAAAATCTCGATACCTACCTCGAAGTCGTTGTGAGGAAGCTTGCCAAGACTCTTAAGTGTGCGCACTGTGTGACGAGTAACAGCATCGGTAGCACCATACTCAAAGGCTATAACGGTGTATTCCGTATCGGGAGTCAGACCCTCGCTAACAACATTGCGGGGACCCTTGCCAACCTTCCAATCGTGGACTCCGGCAACAACATCGTCGATTATAGCCTTATCCTCGGTTGCGCTGATCTCTGCGCTCTCCAAGATACCTACATAGTAGTTTGTCTCGGCATCAGAGGGATTAACGATAATCTCAACTCTTGTCTGGTCGATCTCAACCTCGGTAAAGTTGAAGGTCAAACCATCATTTGCCGGCTCAATGTTCTCGGGCGAGCAACCTACCATAGTCAAAATAAGGCTAAGGCTCATTAGTGAAAGTAGTTTTCTCATAGACTAAAATAGATATTTAATTAAACACATATTAAAATTTCACACCTTAATATTATTCATCATGCGCAAAAGTACTAAATTATTTCTAACATCCAATAAAATTAGCCTAAAAATAATTATTGTGTGGTTATTTTGTCATTTTTGTTTGGATATTCAAGGACAAATTGGTAATTTTGTTGCGGTTTTAATAATAATTGGTACTATGAGAACGTTATCTATGTTAGATACTAACCAAGACGATAAAACGATGAATCCAAAGACTCAGCGTCTGTCACTCATTCGCAAGATTATACGTTCCGAGTTTATCTCCTCACAAGAGGAGCTGATATCTCGTCTCGAAGAGAACGGTGTGCAGATTACACAATCGACACTCTCGCGCGACCTTAAATTCATGCACGTCGCCAAGGTGCCCCACAAGGCAAAAGGTTACATCTACGTCTTGCCCAATAGCACTGCCAACGACATGCACGTCTCGACAAACGTCACAGATAATATCACCGATATAGCCTTCTCGGGAAATATGTGCGTCATAACAACAAAACCCGGATATGCCAGCGCAATATCTGTACCTATTGACAGTCGCGGTATTAGCGAAGTCCTTGGCTCCATAGCCGGTGATAACACCATACTCCTTATTCTGCGTGAGGGATTTAACATGGAGGCATTGATGGAGCAACTTTATATCCTCTTTCCATCTATTCGCCACCTCTAATTTGGTGTGAAAAGCCACAATCTGCGGCACATCCCAAAAAGTAATACCCCTCGGGCTGTACATCAAAGTACTATCCCGAGGGGTCTTCTTTTGTGATGCACCACATCTTGTGACTTTTACCCCAAATATTTGCTGTGAAAAGAGGTCATTCTCGGCCTCTCATTCATTTATGGGTCAGATAGGTCAGGTGGGTCGGATAGGCAGTTTCCTATATAACCCATGTAACCCACAGAACCCATCAAGGCTGCAGGCCCTACCCACAAATACCCGACAAGCGAAGTGTGCCCATAAATACCTGCACCCTATCCAACTAAAAATTGTTGCAGGCAGCTATTATGCGAGCGCGTTACCTAACCGATGGTGTGCATGCGTACCGAGGCCTTAACAAGTGCAATGGCGCGTATGCGGTCTATCTCGACCTCCTTGTCGGCATGGTGCTGATTCTGGCTCACTAACTTAATAAATCCATCGTGCTCGGACTTCTGCACATACTTAACCGTGATATACTCCTCGCCATCGATGTCTATCGATATCAGATACATATCGCCCCAAAATACATCCCTAACATCGTTAAGTTGCTTATAAAGAACTATATCGCCACTCTTAAGCAGGGGGTACATAGAGTCGCCAACAACATATATCGCACCATCACACTTTGGTAGGTTGGGTATATGTATGTAGTTTACAGGCTTCATCTCCTCCTGCTTCGAGAAGAGAGGAACTAAACCCGCAGTGCCCTCGATAGAGTAGAGGGGTACGCTCTGTAATGGTAACGAGTTGTCTGTGCGGTGAGCATAGTTCGTGAGATTGGGCTCGGCGTTGAACATCTTGCCACGACCAATCTCCAACCACTCAGGATTGGCATTAAAATCTTGAACAAGGATATTTTTGTTGCGTGTCGATAGGCTCGCTTTGCCCGTTTCGATCATCGAAAGCGCGGCCTTGCCAACACCAAGTCGTTGTGCTAATTGCTCTTGTGTCATATTTAGCTGCTTACGCATAAGCCTTAATCTTAAACCTACCTCGTTCATATAAAATAAAATTATATTAAAAAATTGTACAAATCTCTTGACAAAGTAAATAATTGAATGTATATTTGCACTACAAAGTTAAGCAATTTATTTTGAATTGCAACAAATTTATGCTAAAAAGTTCAAATATGTACGAAATTACTGATGAAGTTTATCGAAAAATGGCCGAGGAGTTGGTCGCGAAAATCGGGCCAAAGGAGTTCTTTTCGGGTTCAATATCCGTTATCTCGGGCGATACGGAGTGTCGGCTGGTGGCGACGCTTATCGTAACTCATGGCAGGAATGAGGCCTATGCCGGTCGCAGGGCGATAACCTCTATTGTGCCCGTATGGTGGGAGTGTCATACGCTGGTAGGGGAGTGTGAAATGCTCAACGATTTCAGCTTTGCCACGATGCTCGAGCAGCTCTTCTGATTGGGCGGGGTAGCTGCTGCCGAGTAAATAATCAGCTACGCAAATCTACATTTAACCATATAAAATATTTAATCATGACAGAAAACCGGCATAACGATATGCAGGATAGGCCTCCATGTGCCTTTATCGACTTTGCAAAGAGGGTTTATCCCTTTTTGGAGTTTACGCCATTTCACTTTACCTATTACTCTGTGCTTGAAGCTTTTGCCGAGGGCCGCATACGCAAGCTCATAGTATCTGTACCCCCGCAACACGGCAAGAGTGTCGGGGCTACAACGTTGCTTCCGGCCTATATGCTTGGCCTCGACCCCGATATGCGTATAGCCATTGCATCCTACTCCGGAACGCTCGCCTCGAAGTTCAATCGTCGTGTGCAGCGCATCATCGAGTCCAGAGAGTATGGTGAGCTCTTTCCCGAGACAACCATCAAGCGCGGCACGAAGCCTGCGGCCTACATCCGCACCTCCGACGAGGTTGAGATTATCGACCATAAGGGCGAGTTGCTCTCGGTAGGTCGTGAAGGCTCACTGACGGGTAATCGTGTCGATTGCTTCATTCTCGACGACCTCTACAAGGATGCTATGGAGGCGCAGTCGCCCGTCGTAAGACAAAACTGTTGGGAGTGGTACACCTCGGTAGTACGTACCCGCATGCATAACACCTCGCGTGAGCTTATTGTCTTCACACGTTGGCATGAGGAGGATCTTATAGGAGAACTGATGCGCACGGAGTCGTGTCGCGAGCTAAGCTCAATCTCCGACATCGACCATGCGGCCGATGGCGAGTGGCTATATCTCAATTTCGAGGCGTTGAAGGCCTCTGCGCCGACCGAGATAGACCCTCGCAGCGAGGGTGAGGCGTTGTGGCCCGAGCAGCAGAGTGTCGAGCTCCTAAAATCAAAGCGTAGGCTCGACCCTGTACGCTTCGAAGCTATGTATCAAGGACATCCATCGTCGCGTGACGGTATGCTCTACGGTAATAATTTCAGGGAGTACGACCTCTTGCCGCGCGATATTGTGCTTCGTGCAAGCTATACCGACACGGCCGATACGGGCGACGACTATCTCTGTTCGGTCGCCTATGCCGTAGATACCGATGGGGTTATCTATGTTACCGATGTGGTCTATTCGAAGGAGCCGATGGAGCATACCGAGAGGCTTGTAGCAGCGATGTTTCGGGCTAACGACACGCGTAGAGCCTATGTCGAGAGTAACAATGGAGGTAGGGGTTTTGCTCGTGCCCTCGAACGACTATCGCCGACAACGGCTGTCGAGTGGTTTCATCAGAGCGGCAACAAGGAGGCCCGCATCCTCTCGAACTCGGCAACGGTGCTGCACACGCTGCGCATGCCCGCTGATTGGCATCTGCGCTGGCCCGAGTTCTACGCCCATCTGACAACCTATCGCCGGCTCTTTCGAGCCAATAGGCACGATGACGCTGCCGATGTGCTTACAGGTATTGTCGAGAGGGAGGTGACGCCCTCGTCGGGAGGTAAGTGGCATCGAGCGAAATTCATATAGTGTAAAAGGGGTTGAAAATTTTTGATATTCCGACTATTTATTCTATATTTGCAATTAGAAACGGCCATATTTCCCGCGTTTCTCGGTTGTCCGCCAAAATATATAGTTGCAAGGCTGAGATCAGGGGCCTGAAAAACCCTCTTGGCGAAAGGATAAATGGTCGTATAGTAGAGTAAACACAATATAACTTAGTTGCCTAATGGTAGAATCGGGTAATATCATCGAGATTAAGAATATCACCAAACATTTTCCGGATAAGGTGGTGCTCGACGATGTAAGTCTATCGGTGCGCCGAGGTGAGTTTCTCACAATCCTCGGTCCTTCGGGATGTGGCAAGACGACACTGTTGCGTCTGTTGGCTGGTTTTAACTCGGCTTCGAGTGGCGAAATATTTATCGATGGTCGCGAGATGACGGATATTCCGCCGCATCTGCGCCCTGTGAATACGGTCTTTCAGCGTTACGCCCTCTTCCCCAACTATAATGTCTATGATAACATCGCCTTTGGGTTGAAGTTGCAGAGGGTTGATAAACAGGAGACCGAGCAGCGCGTGAAGCGAGCCTTGAAGATGGTAGGTATGACCGACTATGAACACCGCGACGTGCAGTCGCTGTCGGGAGGTCAGCAGCAGCGTGTGGCTATTGCGAGAGCTATTGTCAATCGCCCCAAGGTGTTGCTTCTCGATGAGCCTTTGGCGGCTCTCGACCTCAAGATGCGTAAGGATATGCAGATGGAGCTCAAAGAGATGCATCGCACGCTCGGTATAACCTTCATCTACGTTACGCACGATCAGGAGGAGGCTCTGACCCTCTCGGATACTATCGTTGTGATGAACGAGGGTAAGATACAGCAGATAGGTTCGCCCACCGACATCTATAACGAACCCTGCAACTCCTTTGTTGCGGACTTTATAGGCGAGAGCAATATTCTCAATGCGACGATGGTGCGCGACCGTCTGGTGCACTTCATGGGTCGCGATTTCGAGTGTATCGACGAGGGCTTTGGCGAGAATGTCGAGGTCGATGTTGTCATTCGCCCCGAGGATGTATATATCATCCGTAATGCCGAGGCTGCAATGTTCCACGGTGTTGTACGCTCGTCGATATTCAAGGGTGTTCACTACGAGATGTTTGTCGAGACTCCCGAGGGCTACGAGATACAGATTCAGGACTACAACAGCTTCGATGTGGGTAGCGAGGTGGGCATGATGATTAAGCCTGCCGATATTCACGTCATGCGCAAGGAGCGCACCGAGAACCATGTCGAGGGTGTTATGGTCGATGCAACACATGTCGAGTTCCTCGGCGAGAGTTTCGAGTGCCTACCCGTTGAGGGCTTGGCAACAGGCGATAAGGTCGATGTGGCCTTCGACTTTGGCAGTGTGGAGCTTACCGACGATGCCGATGACGGTACGTCGTGGGGTACTATACGTTTTATCCTATATAAGGGCGACCGTTATCACCTCACAGTGCGCACCGACGATGGCGAGAACATCTATGTCGATACGCACGACGTATGGGAGGATCTCGACGAGGTGGGTATTAAGCTCGCTCCCGAGGCCATTCGTCTTACGCCAATAAGGGCGTAGGGGTGAGAGTAAGCCATTTTCTAATATCGAATCGTAAGTAGAGCATGATAAAGTTTTTTTCGCGCAGGCGCAATTGGAGTATCCCCTATGTTATATTCCTCGCGGTATTTGTGGTGATGCCGCTTGTGCTTGTTTTGGTCTATGCCTTTCAGTCCGAGAATGGAGGCTTCTCGTTGGCCAACTTCTCGCGTTTTATCAACCAGCCCGAGGCTGCCAACACCTTCATCTACTCGATAGGTATCGCCCTTATCACTACGCTTATATGTTTGGCTTTGGGTTATCCCGCAGCCTATATTCTCTCGCGCATGCAGCCATCAAGAGCGCGTGTTGTGGTTATGCTCTTCATCCTGCCCATGTGGATAAATGTGCTTGTGCGCACGTTGGCTACGGTGGCTCTCTTTGACTTCCTTACACTGCCTTTGGGCGAGGGAGCTCTAATCTTCGGTATGGTCTATAACTTTCTGCCCTTCATGATATATCCTATCTACAATGTCTTGCAGAAGATGGATCACTCGCTTATCGAGGCTGCCGAGGATTTGGGTGCTACGCCACGTCAGGTCTTTCGCCATGTGGTCTTCCCGCTCTCTATGCCAGGCATTATCAGTGGTATCATGATGGTCTTTATGCCCACCATATCGACTTTCGCCATTGCTGAGCTGCTCACGATGAACAACATCAAGCTCTTCGGTACGACCATTCAGGAGAACATTAACAACGGCATGTGGCACTATGGCGCGGCCTTGTCGCTCATAATGCTTGTCATTATTGGTATAACCACGCTCTTCAGCGATTCATCCAGCGAAGATGCGGCTAACGATGGAGGCTTGCTCTGATATGAAGAAGTTTTTTTCGACATCGTACCTCGTACTACTCTTGGTGATGCTATATGCTCCGATAGTCATCATCGCCATATTCTCGTTTACCGAGTCTAAGGTCTTGGGTAACTGGACAGGTTTCTCTACGGAGCTCTACGCTTCGCTCTTCTCGGGAGGTGTGCGCTACTCATTGCTCGATGCCATCCGCAACACCTTTATCATCGCGCTGACGGCGGCTACCGTATCTACTATCCTCGGCACTGTCGCAGCGATAGGTATCAACGACCTGCGTTACGGAAAGCGTCGAGCCATCAACTTTGTCAATAACATACCTATCCTCAACCCCGATATTATCACCGGTATCTCGCTCTTCCTGCTCTTCGTCTCGTTGGGCATAACGCAGGGCTATACAACGGTGATTTTGGCGCATATAGCCTTCTGTACTCCATACGTTGTGCTCAGCGTCATGCCGCGTCTTACGCAGATGAATCCCAATATCTACGAGGCGGCCTTGGACCTTGGGGCAACACCCTTTCAGGCGATGCGACGTGTCATCATTCCCGAGATACGCCCGGGCATGATATCGGGCTTTATCCTCGCCTTCACACTCTCGATTGACGACTTTGCGGTGACTATCTTTACCAACGGTACGGATGGCTTGCAGACCCTCTCAACATATATATATGCCGATGCTCGTAAGGGAGGTCTTACCCCCGAGCTTAGAGCCCTCTCGACAATCATTCTTGTCGTGGTGCTTATCCTGCTTGTCGTCGTAAATTATCGTTCACGTCGTCAAGCACGCCGCGCTGAGATGCAGCAGGCTGCGTTGAAACCTAAAAATCCCACCCGATGATGATACACCACCTCTATAATGTTTTGCGTGCGATCTTTTGTGTCGCGCTTGTAGCTCTTGTTGCGGTTGGCTGCGACAACTTCGAAAGAGAACATACCCTCAAAGTATATAATTGGGGCGACTATATCGACGAGGATCTTGTCGTGGAGTTTGAGTCGTGGTACGAGGAGCAGACAGGAGAGCCCGTGACGGTCATCTATCAGACTTTCGATATCAACGAGATTATGCTCGCCAAGATCGAGAACGGAGGCGCAGACTTCGATGTTGTCTGCCCCTCGGAGTATATCATCGAGCGTATGCTTGCCCGCGAGCTGCTACAACCCGTTGTTACCGAGGAGTTTGTTGCCGAGTTGGATGCTCGTGGTATCAACTATCTGAATTGCGTATCGCCCTACATTCGTTCGCTCTTTTCGACACTCGAAGCCCCCGAGGGTATCGACCCTATGGAGTATGCCGTAGGCTATATGTGGGGTACTACGGGCATACTCTACAACGCGGCGTTTGTCGATAGGGAGGAGGCCGAGACATGGGCCTTGATGTTTGACCAGAGGCTGCGAGGCAAGATACTCGTCAAGGATGCCTTCCGCGATGTATATTCTCCGATACTTATCTACGCTAAGACCGAGGAGGCACGCCGCGCAGGAGTGCTTGGCGAGGATCAGTATCTACCGCTATCAACCATCAAGGAGCTTATGTACGACGATTCCGACGAATCTATAGCCCTTGTCGAGAGCTATCTGAAGCGTATGAAGGAGCTCGTAGCGGGCTGGGAGGCAGATTTCGGCAAGGAGATGATGACCCAGAATAAGGCGTGGATAAACCTTATGTGGAGTGGTGATGCTGTCTGGGCTATCGAGGAGGCCGAGGCTGTGGGCGTAGATTTGGGCTACGTTGTGCCGAGAGAGGGTAGTGTGGTGTGGTACGATGGCTGGGTGATACCCAAGTATGCTCGCAATACCCGCGCAGCGCGCTACTTTATCGACTTTATGTGTAAGCCCGAGAATGCTATCCGCAATATGGATGCTACCGGATATGTGAGCACCGTAGCTACGGCGGAGGTGTTGGAGGCTATGCGCGATGACGAGCTTAGTACGGTATGCGACCTAAGCTACCTCTTCATCGACGAGGAGGGTAACCCGTTGGAGGGTAGCGAGGCTGTGGCCATAGACGATATTATGTACCCCGACCGCAGTGTTATAGAGCGTTGTGGCGTGATGCACGATAGCGGCGAGCGTACCGACAAGATGCTTGAGATGTGGTCGAGGGTCAAGGGCGACAACCTATCTACGGGCATGCTTATAGGTATCACGCTCTTCTTTGCGCTGCTCTTTATCTTCGGCGTATGGCGCAAGGTCGATGCTTATAGAAAGCGTCAGAGATTCATTAAGCGTCGTCGTCACCACTCCGATCGCAAGACGAAGTAGCAGAGGTGGAGGCTATACTGATTTGCAACCTAATTTTTACTAACCCTATAACCTAAAAGAGATGTTGAAACAATTTTTGGCAATGGTGCTTATGGTCGCTGTTGCTGTGAATGCTTCGGCGCAGGAGAGCGATAATGAGTCTAAGTTTTGGTGGGGCGCAGGTGCCGACTTTGCCACGAACTACTTGTGGCGAGGATACGATCAATCCTACACAGGAAATATGTTCGACCCATCGGTGCAGTATGGCGTGACACTCGGATATGGTAAGTTCTATGTCGATGTGTGGGCTAATAACTCGCTTGTGAGCACCTATAACGAGTTTGATTTCACGCTTGGCTTCGAGCATAAGGGCTTGAAGATAACGCTCTATGATGTATATTGTGGCTTGTCTGGCGAGATGTCGCCCTTCTTCGACGATAAGAGCCATAGCCTTACGGCAACCATCGACTACACCTTTTTCGAGCGTCTTCGTCTGCATTGGGGCACAACCTTCCTCCATGCGGCAGACTATATTGTTCGCGATGACGGCACTATGCGTCGAGCCTTCTCTTCGTATTTCGAGGTCGCCTATACACAACCCGTAAAGCAACTCTTCGACATTGAGATTACGGCGGGTGCGTCGCCATGGACAGGCCCTTTCTGGTGTGCCGGCCCGCAGCGAATTGTCGATGGTGCTCCTGAACTCGACTTCGAGAATACGCCTCAGGGCTTTAACGTTACAAACCTGAGCTTGAAGCTTATGCGAGAGTTCGATTTCGGCTTTGCGACGCTACCTATCGATTTGGGCTACACGTTCAACCCAACAACCAAGCGTCACTACGTTCTGCTTAAAGCGGGACTTTGGTTTTAGTATAATCTCCTTGTAGAAAGAGCAGTAGCGCGGACTCAATCCGCGCTACTGCTCTTTTAGTTGGTCGAGATAGCCTTTATAGCTCTACAACACCTTCGCCTGCAACGTAGCAGAAGTTGATGCTAAGCTTACCTTTGTTGTCGGCTACGACAACCGATATAATAGTACCTCCATAGTTGGCATCGTAGCGTTGCATATACCTCTCGGTGTATGAGGTGTAGGTCATCAGGTCGCGGTAGCGAAGGTTCGACGTGCCACTAATCTTGTCAGGATACTCCTTGAAGTCCTCAAGCACCTTTTTCTTGATATCTGTCGTGTGGCCCGGCTCGATGCGGTGCAGCCATACGCCGGCGACATTCTCCGACTTAGATACGAGCGTAAACTTCACAGCAAGCTCCTCCTCGCTGTCTGTCGTAACCTCGTAGCCAATCTCTACTGTGCCCGTGCCTGTGAAATACTTGGCATAAGGGTCGCTATCTCCTGGGTCTTCGGGATTTTCAGGCTCTTCGGGCTCCTCTTCGGCAATCTCCGAGGCTGTGGTGTAGTACTCGTTAGTGCCACCTGCGAGCTGTGCAATATTGACCATAGGGCCTGCCTTACCCTCCTTGTCGATAGCTACGGCGTAGATGTAGTAGTCGGCTCCCGGGTGGTAAATATCTATCGCAGCATAGCTTGTGCCACGCGATACGGTGTACTCCTCGCGGTAGTTCTGATACTCCGACGAGTCCATAATCTGCTCCATATGGTCGGCATAGGCGGCATGATCGGTTGCCGGTGCTGCATAAATGCGAGTCTTAACGGCCTCTTTATCGACGTTTAGGAGTATCGAGAGCGACTCTACCGAAGTCTGCTTGCTGATATAGGCTCCTGTAACGTGTGCCGAGCCCGAAAGTGAGGGTGCTGTGGTCGAGAAAATGTTGTATGCTACGTTTATTCTCTCGTTCTCGGGGTCGATAGCTACGGCGTAGGCTACATACTTATTCTCGATTGTTAGATCCTCGCTGAGGGTGTACTCCTTCTCGGTTGCGGTAACTACCTCGGGAACACCACAAACAGCATCGAGGATATGTTCGCGGCACTCCTCGTCGCTCTTACCCTCGAACGTAAATGGCTCTTCGGCAGATGTCGATACGAAGGGTAACAGGCCTACGAAGAGCTTGCTCGCTACGGGGGCAGCCACCGTTGCCTTAGCCCATGTTTGCCCCACCTGCTCATCGCTCATCGCGAGGCTAAGGCCAAAGGGCTCGCCCTCAATAGCCTCGGGAACAGTGTGCTCGATGGCGTAGAGCTCGCTGCGACCCTCGCTATCCTCGGCATAGACGGCTATGGTGTAGCTCTCGCCCTGACGCAGCTCAATACCGCTACTTACGGCGTCGGCTCTGGCGTTGTGCAGTAGGTTCTGTTCGGTGAATGTTGCGCTATCTGTTGCGCTGAGGAATGTGGCGAAGGGGTAGCTCGGATCGGGGTTAAGCGAGCTCTGCGCCTGAGTGGTAAAGAGCTCGGCATCGTAGGTCGAGTTGAGCATAGCTCCCACGACGTAGTGTACACAATGCTCGGCCTTATCTACCCTCACATCGACAGTGTAGGCCGTAGCCTTAGCAACGGCGATCTCAACCATAGCGGGTAGGGGAGCGTTGTAACGAAGCTCAACGCTCTTTTTCTCGCCCTTGCCCACAGCATTTTGAGCAAAGATATTGACGAGGTAGTCGGTATCATACTCCACTTCAAACGAGAACGATGCGGGGGCGTTGCCCTCGACAGCCGTAGGCTCTGCATCCTCGCCTAAGCTCCAGCCCCAGAGTGTTGTGCTCTCCGAGGGTGTTACGTCGATTGTAACCATCATAGTCTCGCTGTCGAACTTAGCCTCGCCAACCTCAATCGTTGCCTCCTCGGGCTCGAAGTAGGCCTCCTTGCTAACAATATCCGAGGCTCCTGCCACATTCTCGGCGTAGGCCTCAACCTTTGCTGTTGTGCCCCACGCGTAGTCGAAGTTGAGGGTTGTCTCGCTGTTTCCTTCAACGGAAGTCCACTCTACCTCGCTATCGGGCTCGGTAACGACCCTCCAATACCACAATGTGGTCATCTCCGAGGGGTATATGCTGCACTCAGCCTTCATCGACTCCTTGTCGAGGCTTATCTCGCCTATGGCTATCGCCGCAGCGTCGGGCATCGGGCAGTAGCGTTTTGTTGCGGTAGAGCTACACCCTGCATCATTTTCAGCATAGGCTGAGATGGTGTACTCGATGCCGTACTCAACCACGCAACTAACCTCCACGGCTGCCGCACCATCGACCATCGTAAAGTCACTTGTGCTGCCCGCAGCCTCTATCTTCCAATACCAAGCTAAGGCATCTGTCGAGGGTGCGATAAGCACTTTGAGGGTCATCGACTCCTTGTCGAACTCGGGTTCGTGAATACCTATTGATGGGGGATTGCCCACAGGGGGTAATGGCTTAGGGTCGGTACAACCCGACATGCTGAGGACCACGCAGGCCACAACCATCAGACTAAAATAGCGTAAAATAGACTTCATAGCTTATAATTTTTAGTGTTTCATATCTTCGGGTATAGCCTCCACACGGCGATACGTTGTTTTCTCGTCGGTAGCTATCGACTGCCAAACCATTGTGTCGCCCGTCGAGTTCATCTCGACAATATACTCCGTGCTCCAATCGCCTACGCCATAGTCGTAAGTGCCGCTGAGGATATAACGGTCATACTCATCTATGGTGATAGCAAAACTTCCGCTGGTGTGGCGGGTGTACATCGTTGCGAAGTTGTCGTATAACTCGAAGCGGCGTTCCGAGCGGTCGAACTCTACATAGCAGAAGGTGTCGTCGGCGAGCTCTCTACCGTCGATGATGGTTGCTTGCCACGCTCCGTCGAGCGAAGAGTATGTTACCGCCATGTTGTGCTCCTCGGCCGATGGTCTCTGCTCCTCGGCACTCTCGCAGGCCGCGCCAAAGAGTAGTATTGTGCTAAGCACCGTAAATAGACTCAATCTCATATCTAAACTATCTATTGTTTCAAACTATTGTTTCAATGTTACAGTTATCGCCCTGCGCGAAGGCTTATCCTCGACACCCTCGACTATGAGGAGTGTCGTTATCTCTTCGGCTACCGGCTCCGCGGCCATGTAGCTAATGGTAATCTCACCCTCTGCGCCCGCTTCGAGCACCTCGGGCTCGCAGCATAACCTTAGACCTGCTATGGTGCTTGTGCCCGATAGCCGCAGGGCTCTCTCTCCGCTATTTGCGCAGGGTATAGCCTCGCTACGCTCGACGCCTGCGCTTAACCCATCTAAGAGTACACTGCGACGGCTTAGACGAAGAGCTCCCATGCGCTCGGGGAGGAAACCCCACTCGTCGTTAGGCTCAACTTCACCCGCCACATGCAGCCTGAGCGAGGGTCTAAGGGTGTCGGCCGAGATGTAAACCAAGAGCTCTACGTCGAAGTGTGAGGTGCGACCCTCGGGGTTGAACTCCGTATCGATTGTCATGCTCTCGCCCGCCTCTATCGTGCGGCACGCGCTCTTGACCCTAAGGCAGCTACATGTCGAGCGTAGCGAGGTTATTACAACACTCTCGGAGCTGATGTTGCGTAGCGTGAAGCTTGCGCGGTAGAGCCCCTCGTCGCTGATAGTGCCCAGATGTAGCGTCGCAGGCTCGCCCGCCAACCACTTACTGCCGCGAGGTGATAATTCGGGCCTAACAAGTGAGTCGAGTGCCGAGCGCGAGAGTATCGTTACTCCCTGAGCGGTGGATATGTTGCACATAGCCATCAGCACAACTCCTGCAACTATCGCCCTAATGTAACGTCTCATCCTCTGCCACCTTTTAGAACCAACCGTTGTCGTTTGCCCCCTCGCGTACGGTGACGGTGAGAGTGTGGCTCTTGCCACCACTGCACCTGAGCGTGAGGCATGTCTGACCTATCTCATTAGCCATGACGCGAAGCACGTTATCTGAGAGCGTAGCCTCGGCCACTGTGCTGTCGTCGGTCGAGACACTTTCGGCTTGCTCCGCAATATAGCTGTTGAGGTTTAGCTGCACCTCGCTCTCGGGAGCAAGATATAGGTTGGGTAGGCGCATATCGCGGCCACTGCCCTCAATGGCGTGTAGTAGGGCTGTTGCGTCGCTCAGTCGGCCCATCTTGCCGCGGTAATCTGCAAGATTCATCTTCATAGGCGTTGCTCCTGCCGAGGTGTGATTCATGTAGAAGAGCTTCTCGCCAACGAAGTACTCGTCGATATCGCGTGCCGAGCTATACATCAACTCGCGGAACTGAGCCGAGGTAAAGTGTCGCTTCAGAGATTTGGCGTACGACAGACCGAGGGCGGCAATGCCCGATACATGGGGGCAAGCCATCGATGTACCCTCGTAGTAGCCATATCCCGCTACGCCGTCGAGAACGAGCGTCGAGAAGATGCTGCCCTGCTCGAGTAGTCGGCCTTCGGCGTCGTATTGGTCATCCTTCTGGCCCGGTGTTCCGTAGTACTCCATGTCGCCACCCGGGGCCGATAGCAGAACTTCGGGGCCATAGTTCGAGTAGGATGACGGGGTGTAGTCCGCAGCAACGGCGGCAACAGAGATACACTTCGAGTAGGCCGCAGGGAACGATGATTGTGCTGCATACTCATTACCAGATGCAAATATTGCCAAACCGCCATCGATAACTCCGTTGGGCGAGCCTGCATGGTTGATAAAGTAGTCCAAAGACTCCTTCTCCAAGGGGTAGGTCGCAGCCCACTCCTCCTCTGTCGCAGGGCCCGGGGTGTAGCCCAGAAGCAGATTTGCCTTCGACGAGTTGTAGCCCCACGAACACTGCAAGATAACGGCCCCGTTGTCGGCGGCATACTTCATTGCGCGTGCCTCCATGATGAGTGTCGCCGCGTTCATGCCGTCAAAAAGCTGACATGTCATAATCTTAACGCCACCCTTACCTCCGCGGCCACCTGCTATGCCGGCTACGCCTATGCCATTGTCGTTTACTGCGGCGATAGTGCCCGCAACGTGTGTTCCGTGGCCTGTGCTACCATTCGAGGTCCACGATGTTATGGCGGTGTTACGCACGAAGTTGTAGCCGTAGCGGTCATCCTTGTAGCCGTTACCGTCGGCATCCTTGCCGGCGTGTAGCGTCTCGCCCTCGTTAATCCATATGTTATCCATAAGGTCGGGGTGGCTCCACATTACAGCCTCATCCATCACAGCTACGATAATATCCTCGTCGCCTGTCGATAGCTCCCATGCACCCTCGCAGCCGGCATCGCATCCCGCCTCGATACCTGCCCACGGCTGGGCAAAGCCTCCGTCGCCACGATTGATGTAACACCATTGGCGATACATCTCCGGATCGTTAAAGGGCATACCCTCTGTGGCGCGTGTCGAAGATGCGTAGGCTGCCGACTCGGCACAACTTATAAAGTGGGGTGTGGCCGAGGGGTTGTAGTTTCGATATATCTTTCGGTTGTACTGCAACTTCTCAATCTCGCCGAGCTTTGCAAGACGCTTGTATGCCGTAGCGAGATCCTCGCCCTCGTCAAAACGTACGATATACCACAGATGCAAGCCTGTCTCGCGTGTGCGCTCCTCGTGGCGGCTATCTACGGGGAAGACTCTCTCGAAGGAGTATGCTCCGAGAATATCGAGCACCTCGTCGGTCGAGGGTATGCCCGAGCGTGTAGCCTTGCCCCCCGAGCGAGTGAGGGTCATCTCGAGAATATCCTCCATCTCGGGCTTAAACTTAATGATAATCTCGCCGGCCAACGCCTCGGAGGTGTCGCCTGCCTCGATCTGGCTATCGGGCGGTGTAACCCTATGCTCGAAATCTTGTGTGCAGCCTATTGTGGCGGCTACTAACACTACAAACGATAGAACTCTTATTAACTCTGCTCTCATAGTCGATTACTCCTCTATTTCGTCGTTAAACTCGAAGCGACCACGCATCAACGGATACTTCTCGAAGTAGTACTCCGCCGATGTGGGGGTATTGTTAAAGCCGGGAAGCTCGCCCTTGCTGTCGTGGACGCTCTCCTGCTGAGTATATATAAATGTATTGGGATTCCACTCCATAACCCTCGGGTGGTAGAGCAGCCATTCGGGGAGCTCGCCTGTGAGGAAGTTGAGGTTGAGCGACAGACGCTTGATGTTAGGAAGCACACGTGGCAGGCCGCTCTCTACGGCCCAACGTAGCGTGTCGCCCCTCTCGGCAAAGTCTGCTTCGTTATATGCTCTTATGCCATCCTCGCCCACGGTAAAGTCGGGTATCGCACCTTCGATGTAGTTGTACGATAGCGATAGCTCCTCCAACGCCTCCCACAGAAGCAATCTGCGGAGGCTCTCATCCTCGCGACAGTCGATATGCAGACCGGGTTTACTCTCCATAGCGTCGATTGACGATAGCTCCGAGATGGATGCCCGGCGGTTCGAGTTGAGGTTTATGCTCAGCAACTTGGGGAAGTTCTCGGGGGAGAGAACCTCGGGAATAGCCGTTATGTTGTTTGAGTTGAGGTCGAGCTCCTCGAGAGTGTCGCCCAGGCGGGCAAAATTCTCAGGTAGGCCAACGATACCGTAGGCAGCTACACGCAACGATTTGAGATATTCAAGGTCGCATACCTCCTCGCCCATCTCTATCGACTTAATCATCGTGTTTACATTGCCAAAGAGCGATAGCGTTTCGAGATATTTCAGATACTTTATCTCCTGCGGTATTCCCTCTTCGGTGTTGAAGTAGCTTAGGTCGAGGTCGCGGATGCGGCCCACAGCCTCAGCCTCGGGTAGCGAGCTGTCGTCAGCCTCCCAGAGCCTTACACAATCCCAATTCTGCATACCCTCGGTCGAGGATATGCCGTTATCGCTCCAACACTCCAGCCTCTCGAAGATTGTGAGTACGGCCAAAGAGTCGCCCTCGCGGTTATCCTCGATGAGTGGTGCTGCGGCCTGACATATGGTGATTACTGAGCCCTCGGCCGAGGCATCACTATCGCTACTTGCCACAAGGTGTAGGCGTGCCACGCGCTCCTTAGGTTCGGGGTTAATCTTCCAATTTATGCGTAGTGTCGTGCTTCGTGGGCGTGCTCCGCGGTCAAGTTCTATCGAGAAGTCATCTACCGTGAGCCAACCTTCGCCCGACTCATACTCGGCCTCGACCTTGAAATCGACATTTGCCGAGACCTCGCTCTCGAACCATCTATCGCTGCGGTTTGCCGACGAGGCTATATGGTGCTCGCGCTGCTCCGTGACGATACGTTTCGGGTAGCCGGCCTGTGTTACTGTGACCTCGCGTAGAATATCGCCTGATGACGAGAAACGTATCGTGCTACTGCGCTCGTCGTTGATAAGTGTAGAGTCGATTTTTACCTTGCACCGCACTTCGCCGCGGCCATTGGCGGGCGATACCATAATCCACGGCGACGTTGCCACGGCTGTCCACTCCGCAGCCGAGCGTATGGCAATGTCGAACTCTCCACCCGCAGCCGAGGCCTCGATTGTCGAGGTGTCAGCCTCGAAACCCTCGATGCCGACACTATCGGGGGTGCATGCACCTAAGATTAGGGCTAAGATAGCTATGCAGTATAGTCTGAATACTCTCATTTGTCAATAGGTTTAAGGGTTAGTCGAGGTTTAAGGCGTCGCAGCCACGAATATCCTGTGTCGAGTCGTAGATAAGCTCATAATAGCCAGCCTCGATGTAGGGGCATACGTTGCTCAGGTCTATCGATATGTTGGGGTTATCCTTGATCTCAAAGAGCAGGATATATGGCGATATTGTATCCTCAATCTTACGCAGGTCGTTCGAACCGATGTAGAAGGCCGAGAGCTTGGGGCAGGTATATAGCCCTATGGGCCACTCTTTGAGGATGCGGTTGCCCGCCTCGTCGCGCTGCTGGCGGATGCTCATCACAGTAAGCGTAGCGATAGATAGCGGCGCGTAGGGGAACTCCGAGAACGAGTTGCTCGACAGATCGATGCCGTAGAGGTAGGGTAGGTTCTCGGCCGAGAAGTCCTCGTAGGGTATCTCGCTCAGCTTGTTGTAGCTTAGGTCGATAGTCGTAAGGTAGGCACTATATCTGCCTCGTAGTGCTCCCTCCTCGATTTTTCGCATGCCGTTGCCACCGAGCATAAGGGTCTCGATGCGCGAGCCCGAGCCCATAATCTCTTTGGGTAGCTCCACCATTCGGTTCGAGGCGAGGTTGAGCGTCGAGGCATTCACACCTCTCCACGCCTCTCCGTTCTCGAGCGAGGCTATGCGGTTGTTCGAGAAGTTTGCCGAGATGATAGTATATACCGAGCGTGCGGAGAAGATGTCGGGAAGCTCCTCGAGAAGGTTGCCGCTACACGAGAAGGTCTCCATCTGGCTGAGGGCAGCAAAGTAGCCATCCTCGGCAGCATGTAGCTCCGTGATGCGGTTGTTGTCTAAGTATATCGTCGTCGGAGCCACCTCCTTGCCGAAGGGGTGTACCCTTTCAAGACGGTTGTTCGTGCAGTCCAGAAGGCCGAGCTTGGTCATGCGTTTGAGGTAGTCGTGCGACGGGGTCTCGCGCAGGTTGTTGTAGCCTAAGTAGAGTATTTGGATCTTTGCGCCTGACGCTCCATCGATGATGGCCTCCCAGTCGGCTTTGAGCTGCTCGCCCGAGATATTCCTGTTCAGGGCGACGTTGAGCGACTGTATATTGGGTAGGCCGCAGAGGAGCTCGGTGGGGAGCTTCGTAAGTTCGGGACAGTTGTATATCTCGACATCGGTGAGCGATGCAAAGTTAGCCCAGCTCCACTCTTCGCTCTCGGCCCGATATGGCGAATCTTCGGCTATATCAACGAAGAAACTATCTGTTATTGGTGAGTTGGCAATGAAGAGCTGTTCGAGCTTTGTCAGACGCATCACCGCACGCGATATGGCTGTAATACCGTTGGTGAGATTACCAAAGGCGACATCCTTTAACTCTATGCGCCCCGAGAGTATGGGTCGCTGCGTGGCGTCGCTGTTAATCACACGTTTGAGCTCGGCAGATAGACCCTCGCGAGGGTCGCCACCGAGCATCTTGTCGTGATAATCCATCGGGCTTATGCGCTCCCCGCTTGTCGAGTAGTCGTAGCCACCGATAAGCTCGTTGTGGTTGCCCAAGTAGAGTAGGCGCAGCTCCGTGAGCTGACCTATGGCCTCGGGAACAACGCCCTCGGCACCAAAGCCCGAGAGGTTGAGGGTTACAACGCGACCCGAGCCGTCGAGTGTGACGCCGGGCTGCTCGCCCCACATATCTATATCCTTGTTAAAGTTCCAATTTATGCCTGCCTGATACTCCTCGCCGTGGAAGCTCCAATTAGGGCCATCCAAGGCGAGCCATATCTCGCGCAGGGCGATGTAATCCTTGATATGCTCGCTACTCTCGCTCAGCAGCACGGGGACCTCAATATTGCGCGTTACGAGGTTATCCTCGACGCTGAACTTTGTGCCCATATCCTCTATAGAGCGGCTCTCGATAGGTGTGCGACCGCGCTTGTCGGAGTAGGTGGTGTAACCTGTAATAGTATAGTCGCCCGCCTCGACCCATAACGTAGTATCGCACTCGGCATACGACGTGCGGCGATTATGCTCGGGGTACAGCTCCTCGTCGGCCGAGCCCGTGGCAAAAGCCTCGGTGTATCTTACAGGTAGCGACTTGAAGGTCGTACTCTTTTGCGAGAAGGTGTTGCGCACCGAAATATCGACTAAGGCTATCGAGGAGAAGGGGTAACAGCCCTCATTGGCGCGTGTCATCTCCTTAGTGAGGATAAATCTTACCATGCCGCGTGCTTCGGCGTCGGCGATGATGTGGTGCAAGGTAAGACCTCCCGCCTCGACTATGAACGAGCCCGAGCCACTGCCCGTCGTCAGCTCCCTATCCATATTGTCGTAGAGGTAGTAGCCGATGATGTCGTAGCTACCCACCAAAAGGCGAAGCTTCTCGCTGCGCACGCCCCACTCGGCAGTTGTATCGTTGTAGCTCGAGAGGGGTAGGGTCTGAGTTATTGTCGAACCCTCGTGCTGCATCACGACCGTTAGCTTGTGTGCCTCGGATAGCGATTCGAGCACTGCGCGGCTCTCGGTAGTATCGCCCGAAGGCTTGATAACCTTGAACTGAACGTAGCCATACTCGGCATTGAGCTCTCCGCCCGCACCCTGCTCACACGCTGTGAAGAGCGTGGTAAGGAGTGCTATCACCGATAGTTTTATGATAAGTTGTTTCATGCTTTCAAAATCTTTTTCGGCTCAATATTACTTTGCAGGAGGTGTTACAACGAGGAGCTTCTTAGCCTCTTGGCCAACCTTGAATAGTATCTCCACATTGCTGTCGAAGACCCCATTCATGCCGTAGAAATGAAGCGAAATAATCTCGTCGGTATTTTCACCCAACATAAAGTCGGCCTCCTTGATTGTGAGTTGCTCTCCGTTGCAATATAGCTCTACCGAGGCTGTGCCCTGCTCGAAACTCTCGCTATTCCAACCCTCGGTGCGCGGGTCGATAACCACTCCGGGTCGCTTACCCTCGATAGGCGCGGGGAAACGGCAGGTGTAGGCCTCGCTCACATCGTACTTACTCATAACCTCGCCATTCTGGTATGGGGTGTAGGGTATCTCGTAGGTGGTCAGCGAGTGATATATGCGCATGCCCTCATATGGACCGCTCTCGTCGAAATCGAGCTGAGTAAACTCGATAAGCAGATATTTCAAATAGTCGTACTTCAAGGTTTGTAGGTCGATGCCCGATGCATTATCCATCTCGAAGAGGTTACCCATAATATCCTTCGCGACCTCGTTATATACCGTACTCGGAAGAGCGAGTACCATACCGAAACGAGTCTTCTGCGAAGCCTCGACACTCAGGGTCATCTCCTCCTTGTCGAAATTTATCCACTCTGCATCCACTCTGTACGATGGAATGCCACAATCTACAACCTTCTCAAACGAGAGAACGTAGTATTCGTCGTTATGTGCCGTGATAAGATATTTCAATGGTGAGGGGTAGTTAATCACTTCACTCGTAGCCTCATCCTCCTGACGGAAGCTCTTGCCGTCGAGCGACACTTCCCATCCAAAGGTGTTTGCAGAGGGTCCTGTAAAGCTTAGGTTCTCGCCTCCCATGCCACCATAAAGTATAGCTATCTCAATGCGTATATCCCCCGACTCGTCGGCGAAGATAACGCGGTAACCATCCTCTTCGGTTATCGGGTAACGCTCGCGGTAGCCGTCATTGATAATGCGGGCTCGGCCTTCGACTCTCTCTCCGGCATTGCCCGAAACAGAGCCACCCTCAAACTCTACCCACTCGGGGTACTCAACAGCTGCAAAACGGAAGTTCGCCTCGATATGGAAGGTTATATAGCTGCCATAGCCCAACTCGATACCATTGGTCGGAGCGTCGTTAGTGTCGTAGATGATGAGGTAGGGATTCTCGGCTCCACGAACAACCTTTGCTATGAGTTCCGTCTTATCCGAAATCTTCATAGTAATATTGGCCTCGGTAGGCTTGTTCCCTAATTCGAGGTCGCTGATACGAAGCGAAATGGTGTGTGTGCCCGCCTTGCCCGACATGTCGAGTACCTCGCCTGCCGAGGAGATGAACATACACCATAGTGCATCTGACGATAGCTGCCAATCGTGGTTTGTGGTGAAACTGAACGAAGTTACATCGCCCGCCTCGCACTCGATAGTTTGGAGCTCGGGGAAGGAGATGCTCTCCTCGACAGGCTCCTTGTCGCATGCACCCATCAGGAGTGTTATGGCGACCGAAGCTAATAGAGTCTGCAAATTGTAAATTGCTCTTTTCATATATCTACTTTTATTTTATTTCTAACTACTCTCTGTTTCAGTCGATTAAAACCCGTTGTTAAGGATATATTCGGCCTCGTCGTCGCTTATCCACTCGAAGATATTGACGTAAGTACCCACCGTACCTACATCCTCGACATATATTGTCGAGTAGATAACGGCGAATTTCTCGCACGTGCCATAATACGAGGTATAGCCAAGCGGCGAGCTTATCATCAGCTTGCCATTGCCGTATATCGTGCCGAAGGCCTCGCCCGTAGCACCAACAACCTGAGTGTCGTACTCGATTGTAGGGTTGAGCCTATCTTCGGTGTTGAACTTCAAGGTTATATCGTAGCCGTCATAGAACATATCCTCGATGATGATACTCTCGGGGTCGCTCTCGGAGCGCGATGTCGAGACGATACGCGAGTCGCTGTTCATATACTGCATCAGCCACGACGAGGTGAGCTTGCAGTAGCCCGTGAAGGTCTCCATATCCGTAGGACAGCACTTTTGCAGGAGCACAACGCTCTCTATGCCGTAGGCATCCCACTCGTCGTTTTCATCGAGGACTAAGCGCAGCTTGATGCCGAGCGAGTCGCTAAGCTCGATGTTCTCGGGATAGCCCTTGATGCGCAGTGCCGTTGTGAGCTCCCCTGCAGGTATGCGTAGTGTCGAGGACTCTATCTCGTAGTGATATCCCTCGATGGCATTGCTCTCGCGGTCGATAATCTCGACACCTATGCGTCGCTCGCTATCCGAGGGCTGTGTTGCCGAGACCTCCACCTCGAACCACTCCTCGCTGTCGATGATGCCGAGTGTCTGGCTCTCGGCGGCAAACATTATGTAGTTTGGTCCGTCGTAGGTAGGGTAGTCGCTCTTGCAGGCGGCAAAGCCGAGCATAATGCTCAGTAGCAATGTCGTGCGGCTAATTATATCTCTGAGTATCATATATCTGAAATTTTATGTTCGCTATCTATTGCTGTCGTTAGGCTCAATCATAGAGCCGGGCGATTCGAGTTCGTGCTGAGGTATGGGCCATACGAAGAGAGGGTTGTTGGCCTCGATTTTTATCGAGCTTCCATTCTCCAACGATTGGCTCTGAGGCTTACGCTCGAAGCCTTTATGCCAGCGTTTGAGGTCCATAAGGCGGAAGCCCTCCATGTAGAGCTCCTTGATGCGCTCCTCCTCAATGATTGTCATAGCGTTATCCTCGTTCATGGCTACGCTGCTGCCATACGATTGGTAGCGTGCAGCGCGTAGTGTGGCGATGTCGTTACCGGCCAACGCGTAGTTCGGGGTCGAACTTTGTGTGTAGGCCTCGGCACGAATAAGATACTGCTCGGCAAGGCGCAGTGGCTTAGGCATCGAGGTATGGAGTATCTGACTCGAGAAGAAGTTCATATTACCGAAATACTTGACAAGCAGAGGCCATACAAGGCCGTGGCTATAACCCGTAGTGTAGGTGTAGAAGTAGTTGCCGTAGCGAAGGTCTGCTCCATCGTACATCGATAGTACCGATTCGGCGGGCACATAGTCGGGCTTCATCGAGTTGTAGTCGTAGTTGAAGAATACGCGGCCGAGAGCTCCGCCGTAGGAGTTAATCGTGAAGCCCACCTTCCAGATAATCTCCGTGGCGTCGTCGTACTGCCACATATAGGTAAAGTGGCTCGTGTTACCACTTATGGCCTCGGTTGTCGAGGATAGACGGTAGAGGTTGCTATCGATGACGCGCGAGGCGTAGTCAATGGCCGTCTCGTAATCCTTCATATATAGCGCAACACGCGAGCGCAGAGCATAGACCGTGTATTCGTTGAAATAGACGGCGTTGTAGATGTTTCCGCTGAGCGACGTCTCGTCGATGTCCATAAGCTCGGCTGCCATATCCAAATCTTTGATTATACGGTCGTAAGAGTCGGCTAACGACGAGCGCACCATAGGCTCGTCGGTATTGTACTTCGTGACAAGGACAACACCACGCTCCATAGCGGCACTCTCGCTACTCTCGTAGCTCTTGCAGAAGAGACGCACAAGTTCCGAGTAGGCCAAGGCGCGGGCAAAGTAGGCCTCGCCACATATCTGCTCGTAGCTTGCAACGTCTTCGTCGGTAGTAAGCGTGGGCTCTACCCTCGGGGCATATTCGAGCAGGAAGTTGGCGCGGGCGATGACCTCGTAGAGGGCTGCATATACCGCCGTTATCTCGGAGTTGGTGGCCAATATATCCCATCGCCAAATGTTGCCATAGGTGTTGGTGTATCCATTCACGGCGTAGGCCAAATCACACTGAATATCGGGCAGCAGGGTGAGGTAGCCGCTATACAAAGCACCACTCTTAAAGGCATCGTAGAGGCCTATGGCCGCTTGGTCGAGCTCTTCGAGGCTATTTATCGCCTTGTCGGCAAGTATAGCGTCGTCGGGGTACTTCTCCAAACACGATGTCGAGAGTGTCACGCTTGTTGCAAATGTCACACATGCCATCGCAAGTCGGTATATTCTATCTCGTATCATATCTATATTTTTGCTTTGTTGCAGATTGTTAGAACGTAAGGTCGATACCTACCGAGTACTGTCTTGACATGGGGTACTGAGCCTTATATACATTGCTCGACGACTCGGGGTCGAGGCCCGTGAAGGGGGTAAACGTGAATAGGTTTTGAGCCTGTACGTAGATGCGAGCCTGAGTGAAGAACTTTGTTCGCTGGAGAAGCGATGATGGGAGCGAGTAGCTGAGCATCAGGTTCTTCAAACGCAGGAACGAGGCATCCTCCAAGAAGCGAGAGTCCATTTGTGGTGTCACGCCATAGCGCGGTATATCGGTAACATCGCCGGCACTCTTCCAGCGGTCGTAGAGCAGGCGGTGCGACTGGTTGTAGGCCGAGTATAGGCCGTTGCTCTCCTCAAAGAATCGGTCGTTGTTGAACATCCAGCGGTCGGCAACCCAGCTAAACTGTGCCGAGAGCATCAGCCCCTTCCACGAGAGCGTTGTGCCGAAGCCTCCCTGCCAGGGGGCTATATAGCTCTTGCCAATCATCACCTTGTCGCCCTCGCTAAACTCGGTGGTTATCTCGCCATCCTTGGTGAGCCATAGAGCGTCGCCATTGGCGGGGTTCACTCCCGCATAGCGATTGATGTAGAACTCGCCAACCGAGTGCCCAACTACAAGCTTGGTGCTTGTCGATGATAGCTCATACTCGTTCAGGCCGTTGTATAGCTCGGTGATGCGGTTGTGGTTGTACGACACGTTTGCCGAGATGTTCCATACGAAGTTACGCGTACGCACTACATCGGCGTTGAGCGATAGCTCGACACCGCGATTGACCATTGCTCCGATATTATCCCAACGGAAGCCCTCGCCCTTGTCGGCGTACGACACAGGTACGCTCATAAGCATATCCGTAGTGAGCTTATTGTAGAACTCCAAGTCTAAGTTTATGCGGTTGATAAAGCCGAGGTGTAGGGCCACATTTGTTGTCCATAGCTTCTCCCAGCCGAGCTCCTCGTTGCCACTCTGTAAGGGGTAGATGCCGACATTATCCATATAGTTGGCACCGCCACCGACCAAGGCCAAGTGGTCGTAGTTGGGTATGGCCGAGTTACCCGACGTACCCGTACTAAACGCTATCTGTGCATTGCTCAGCACCTCCGATCCCTCCATGAACGACTCTCTGAGCATGTTCCACATAAGGCCCACCGACCAGAATGCTGCCCAACGGCCACTGCGGCCAAAGCGCGACGAGGCGTCGGCACGCACCGATACATCAGCATAGTAGCGGTCGTCGTAGCTATACTCGCCACGACCAAAGAACGATAGATAACCATACGAGTCGGTAACATCGCCCCATGATGTGGCTCGCGAGCCTGACGATAGTGTGGTGAGGAAGTCGTTGTTCTGACCCTGTGTGATGACCTGGAAACCCTCATAATTGTAGTCGATGCCCTCATGACCGAGCATAAAATTGAGGGAGTGTCGGTCGGCAATCGTCTTTCGGTAGTTTATCGTATTGGTGATAGTCAGGTTGAGGGTGTTGTATGCCGCACGGCCGGCAATGCCTATGCCATTATTGGGCGCATAGCTCGGCATCGACTGCATGAATGCCGTCGAGTTGGTAAAGTCGGCACCAAACTGCGAACGTATCGTAAGACCCTCCGCAGGTGTTATTTCGGCGAAGAGCGTGGTCAGCACCTTATACTTCTTGTTGATTTGAGTGTTGTTCTCCATCCACTCTATCGGGTTTTGGCCCGTTCCTCTCCAACTGCCGTCGCTCTCCGAGGCGATAGAACCATCCTCGTTGTAGGGATTCCAGTAGGGGAGCATAAAGCGGCTCGCTGATATTGGAGTGTAGAGCGCGTACTCACCATCTTCGGCCTGCTCCACCTCCTCATATACTGCCATGGTATTAGTGCCTATGCGTAGCCACTTCGAGGCACGCACATCGGCATTGGCGCGTATGTTGTAGCGTCGGAAGGTCGAGCCTAAGGCGATGCCGTCTTGGTCGTAGAACGAGCCCGAGACGTAGTAGTTCATCTTCTCTGTGGCGCGGCTCACCGAGAGGTCGTAGTTTTGTAGTAGCGCGTGGCTGTTGAAGACAGCATCGAGCCAATTAACGTTGGTCTGGCCGAGTAACTCGTAGTTTTGACCTGCATCCAAGCCTATCTCCTTCTCGAAAGCGATACGCTCCGAGGTGTTCATAAGCTCCCAATTGCCGTGTGCCAACTGCGAGATACCTACCTGCGTGCGGAAGGTGACCTTGGCGGCATCCATGGCCGTACCTCGCTTGGTGGTGATGACAACAACACCGTTGGCAGCGCGTGCTCCATATATCGACGACGACGAGGCATCTTTAAGCACCGATACCGACTCGATGTCCGAGGGCGATATGGCGTTAAAGTCGGAGCTCGAGATAGGTACACCATCGAGGATGAAGAGGGGCGCAGTGCCCGAATTTATCGAGTTTGTACCGCGAATTTGGAAGGTGGCTGCCTTGCTGGGCTCTCCCGAGTTCGACAGCACCATAAGTCCGGGGCTCTGGCCCTGCAATGCTTGGTCGAAGCCCGCAGCAGGTACGCTCTCCAACTTCTCGGACTTGACCGTAGATACCGAGCCGGCGATAGTGCCCTTCTTCCTTACGCCATACGCTACGACGACAACCTCGTCTAAGGTTTGGCTATCGACCTCCAAGACCACGTTATGCTCAACCGAGGTGACACCTGTGGGTACCACCCACTCCACGGTGCGGTAGCCGATATATTGATAGAGAAGCGTAGTGCCCTCCTCGGCAGTTATCGAGTATGTGCCGTCGATAGATGTTGTGACTCCCGATGTGGGGCCCGAAACGATGCTTACGCCGATAAGCGGCATTGAGTCCTCGGCAGATGTCACACTACCTGTCACCGTCACGACACTCTGCGCCGTGGCAGCCAGCGAGCTGCATAGCAGGATAGCGCAGAGGACTATTTTGTTGAGTATGTGTCTCATTAGAAATGTGTTTATTTCAGCAGTTCAATATGCAAATATATGCGTAATTTTTCGATTTTGCAACTCGCGTATTATATATTGTACCAAACTCTCATATATTTCTCTATTTTCAGCGCATAATTATTCGTTGTTATAGGTGTTTTATCGTTTTCTTTGTATTCCCTCAACATCCCCCATGTTCCAAACATTATTTGAAGGGAGGATGAAAAATTTTAATAATTTTATAAATATGCTAATCGTTTGTTAGTTAGTCTGTTGGCTGTTGTTTAATAATTTTATTGCAGACATTTATTGAAAAAATATTTGCGAAGAACAAATATTTGTATTACCTTTGCAGTCACAAAACAAGAAAAATGGGTCGTAAGGCCATTTGACGATACATCGCGGGGTAGAGCAGTTGGCAGCTCGTCGGGCTCATAACCCGGAGGTCGGAGGTTCGAGTCCTCCCCCCGCTACCATAGAGGAAATCCAATCGGATTTCCTCTTTTTTATGGTAGCGGGGGGAGGACTGATGTCCTCAATCATATATACAATCCCTCCAAACCTCCCTTTGATAAGGGAGGCTTGTGGCAAGGCGGTGCCTTGCTTTGCTACGCAATCGTATATAATCACAACACCCGAATTACAGTGAGCCGAATTACATGTTCGAAATCCTCGATAAATCGGTTCGAAATTTCGATGCTGTGTCCTACCATAGAGGAAATCCAATCGGATTTCCTCTTTTTTATGGTAGCGGGGAGAGGACTGATCTCCTCAATCATATATACAATCCCTCCAAACCTCCCTTTGATAAGGGAGACTTGTGGCAAGGCGATGCCTTGCTTTGCTACGCAATCGTATATAATCACAACGCCCGAATTACATGCTCGAAATCCTCGATAAATCGGTTCGAAATTTCGATGGAGTGTACTACCATAGAGGAAATCCAATCGGATTTCCTCTTTTTTTATGGTAGCGGGGTCGGCCTCGAACGGCTTATACTTATCCCCCCCTTGGTAAAAGGGGAAACTTGTGGTAAGGGATACCGCACTGATGGAGAAGATAAAAAAAGCCACCCCTCAAAGGGTGGCTCATATTATCCTCTCTCGATTGATTAACGATAGAAAATCGACGAGATAGACTTGTAGTTGTGAACTCTCTCGATAACATCTGCGAAGATGGGAGCTACGCTCAACACGGTGAACTTTGAAAGGTCCTCGCCCTCCTTCAAAGGAATAGTGTCGGTAGTGATAACCTCCTGAATCGCGCTCTCGTTGATGCGATCATAGGCCTTGCCCGAGAGTACGGGGTGGGTGACAGCAGCACGAACACTCTTTGCACCACGATCCATAAGCATATTAGCCGCCATGCAGATAGTACCTGCCGTGTCGATCATATCATCAACGATGATGACATTGCGACCCTCAACCTCGCCGATAGCGGTCATCGAGCCTACAACATTGGCCTTGGCACGCTCCTTATGCGAGATGATGATGGGGGCCTGGAAATGCTTAGCATACGACGATGCACGCTTAGCACCACCCATATCGGGAGAGGCAATCGATAGATCGGGAATGTTCAACTTCTGGATGTAGGGCACGAAGATACCCGATGCGTAGAGAGCATCCATCGGGAGGTCGAAGAAACCCTGAATCTGGTCGGCGTGAAGGTCCATGGTCATCACACGCTGAACGCCCGCTGCGATAAGCATATTGGCAACAAGACGTGCGGTGATAGGTACGCGAGGACGATCCTTGCGATCCTGACGAGCCCAGCCGAAGTAGGGGATGACGGCGATTACCTGATATGCTGAGGCGCGACGTGCAGCATCAGCCATCATGAGCAACTCCATCAAGTTGTCCGAAGGTGGGAATGTCGATTGAATGATAAAGACCGTGCAACCACGAATCGACTCGTGGAAACAGGGCTGAAACTCACCGTCGCTGAACTGCAACACGTCAGAGTCACCGAGCTTAATACCATACTCGGCGGCAATCTTCTCGGCGAGGTAGCGTGAGCCTCGGCCTGCGAAGAACTTGATTTTGTGAATCGCCATAATATAATTTAAGTAAGGTTTGTAACTTTTATACAAAAGTAAGGCAAATAAGCTGAATAAACAACTTTTTTAGCTCCAATTTATCAATAATTTTTAAGCACCTCGTCGATGAAACCTAAAATCTCGTCGCGCCCAGTGCCCTTCTCGCTCGACGATACAAGCATCGGCGGAAGCTCCTCCCACTGTTCCGAAAGGGTCTTGCGATAGGTTGTTATACTGCGATTTAGCTGCGCCTGCGAGAGCTTGTCGGCCTTGGTGAATATGATGCCAAAAGGTATGCCGTTTTCGCCGAGAAGCTCGATAAAGCGGAGGTCTATCTTCTGGGGTTCGAGGCGCGAATCGACAAGCACAAAGAGGTAGTGCATCTTCTCGCATTTGAGCACATAGTCGGTAATGAGCTTCGAGAATTCGCCGAGGGTGCTCTTCGATACGCGGGCATAGCCATAGCCGGGTAGATCGACCAAGTACCAGCTGTCGTTGATGAGGAAGTGGTTGATAAGGCGTGTCTTACCCGGTGTCCCCGAGACCTTAGCCAACCCCTTGATGCCGGTGAGCATATTTACGAGCGACGACTTGCCGACGTTGCTGCGACCGATAAAGGCTATATCTTTAAGTTCATCTTTGGGCACTTGCGAGATGCGCTCCGAGCTACACTTAAATTTTGCTTTTACTGCTATTGCCATGACTGCCTCGTATTATTTTGGGCAAAGATACGAATTTTATGGAAATATCATTGTTCATAGGGTTAAAATTCCTATCTTTGTGGCACTAAAACGGATAACGTAATAAACTTTCGATACTATGAAAAAGGAGTGGAACGATGTGCGCGAATTTCACGAGAAGTTCGGCCATCCCGTGGCTTCGGAGCCGCGCATGATTGATAAGAAACGCGCCTTGTCGCGTGCCAAGTGGATGCAGGAGGAGGTCGCCGAGTTTTTGGTGGCCGAGGATATCTACGAGCAGGCCGATGCGATGATCGACCTAATCTATTTTGCACTCGGCACAATGGTCGAGATGGGCCTTGAAGCTGACGAGCTCTTCGATATCGTGCAGCAGGCAAATATGGCTAAATTGTGGCCCGATGGCAAGCCTCACTACAACCCCAAGGATGGCAAGGTAATCAAGCCTGAGGGGTGGGAAGACCCTGCTCCCAAGATCAAAGCATACATCGATTCGGTGGTGTCTAAAACGAGATAGAGGTTAATATTATAGCTAAATTTAGACGGATAGGTGTGCTTAAAGCGTTGAGCTGAGGCATACCTATCCGTTATATCTTTTTTCTAATGCGTTTGATAGGATAGTTACACTTTATATTATACAAAACGGGTAGTTCATTGAATTTATTTTTTCTCTTGAAAAGAAAGATATACATTTGCATCCGTTATGTTGTGCATATTGTATAGATGAAGATTTTAGACAACATATTATTACTAATCGCGACTCTGTTATTTGTGTCGTGTGTTTCAGACTTAGAGGAGTCGTCACACATGCCCGAACTTATAGATGAGGCGCAGTTCTCTGTCCCGACAGATGCAACACGTACCGTTATTGGCGATGATGGCCGAAGTGTCTATTGGGAGGTAGGTGATAGGCTTGCTTTGTGGGCAAAGAATAGCTCGGGTGAGTATGTGGCCAGTGGTGCGCAGTTTATGTTGCGTCACTTCTCGACATCATATACCAAGGCCTTCTTCGCAGGAACTATTGCCGAGCAGAGTGATGATGCCTATACCTATTATATGTGTGCTCCTATGCCGAAGACGGTGAGTGGTACAGATGTAACATACACGCTCCCTGCCGAGCAGAGTGGCAAGTATCAGTCGAGTTACGATATTATGGTGGCTCGCGCCTTGGAGGCGGGTGCTATAACCACCTCTAAGAGTGTTGAGTTTAACACCTCGTTTATCCACCAGATGCACGCCTTGAAGATTACTGTGCCCGAGGGTAAAAATACCTTTGGGCATGAGTTCAATAGACTCGAAATCATCTTTCCACAGCCTGTTGTGGGCGATATTACGTTCGATGTGAGCGATCCCGAAGCTGAACCAATCTATACAAATACATCGAATACTATCACTGTTTACAACCCCGACGGATTGAGAGTTGGAGAGGAGTTTTGGGTCTTTGTACTGCCAGGCACTGTAAGCGGTAACATTAAATATCGAGTTGTGGCGAGCGACTGCCGTTCGCACTACAACGAGGTTAGCTCGATAACCAATAAGAGGTTGTTGCGAGGACATGTTACACCTATCAGGATGACAACGCCCGAGCTTGAACCCTACATGATAATCAACTTCTCGATTGGCGGTAATAACTTAGGCGAGAAGGTGGATAAGGTGACGGTGCTTGCGCCTAATGGTAGCGAGCTTGGCTCGTTTGTCTGCAACAACGAGGCTACCGACATCTTTACATTGAGATACGACACCATAAACAACGATATTAAAAATTGTCAGAACAACAACTTTACAATACGTTATGAGTCGGCTCACGCCATTGTTGAGAACACGTTGTATGTAGGCACGTTGAACGAGTATGCCGTAAACAATATGACTCCTATGGTAGTCCCCTATTTGCTTTATGAGGACTTCTCAACATTCCCTGCGGTATCGAATAACGATAATTATACAGGTGGCTCAAATGCCACCAAAACGGGAGCCGTAGAGCTAAAATCAGGTTCGGGATGGCATGGGGCTCGCTGTGGCGTTCAGGCTGGCACATCGGCACGTATTGCATCACGTCGTGAGACCTCTGCGAGTTATGCAGCCCGCATCGATGCGCCACAGCTTACAGGCATCAAGAGTGGTGCTACGGTCAATGTAAGGGTTACTTATGACTATGGAGCAAATCAGGAGAAAGGTGGTTTGAGTTCCAAATACAATGGGTTCACTGTTTGGCAGGGATATACCACCCAAACGGGGGGCATTGCATCTCCTAGCTCAGGAGCTTCGCCGAGCGGAACATATGACGATGCCAACAAGTTCCATATTGAGGCAGACGAGAGGGATGGCTCTTATACAAACCTGCCTCACAAGAATCACTCATTCACTCTTTCGGGAGTAGGCAACAATGTCCGCGTGTCGTGGGCTACGGTATCAGATTATAATGGTAGTCTGAATAATAATACACAGTGGCTATATATCGATAACGTGAGAGTGCAGATTATACCATAGCATCTATTGACAAGAATTAGAAAAATTGATAAAACCAAAACAATAAACACAAACAACTATGAAAAGATTTTTTACTTTGGCACTACTTGTGTCGCTGACCTTGGTATCGTGTGCTAAGGAGCAGACTGCCACAGTCGAGGGAGCCGAGAAGGGTCGAGTAGAGATTACGCTTGGCGTTGCTACCGAGGTAGATGCTACCCGTGCAGAGGCAACCTACAAGGCAAACTGCACAACACCTGCGGCTGAGGACTTCAAGCTCGTTATCGAGGGCGTGAAGTACGACGATGGCTCGAACTACAATTTTAGCAAGGAGTATGCGTCGATTGCGGAGTTCAATGGCGAGTACTTCTATCGTGGCTACTACCGTGCAACGGTGAGTGCCGGCGATGTTACCGAGGAGGGCTACGATAAGCCCGCATTTGAGGGTGTAAGCCCCGAGGAGGAGGGCTTCCATGTAGTACCTCGCGAGAATGTCGAGGTGGCTATCACCGCTTACATCGCCAACGCGCTTGTATTGGTTGAGGTAACCGATGGCTTCAAGAACTATTTTACCGGTGGTCACACCTTCGATGTAGTGACCGCAGCAGGCAACACCTTCGAGGATGTGACTGCCGCAGAGAATGTTGCAAAGGGCCCTATCTTTGTAGCTCCCACATCGTTCAAGGTGGTGGGCGAGGCTATCAAGCAGGCTAACCAGTCGGGTGGTAATCCTATCGTTGTAGCAATGGAGGATACCTTCGATAACCTCGCAGCCCGCACACTCTATCGCGTGAAGATGGATGTTGATACAGCAGGTGGAGCAACTCTTAAAATTACGCTTAACGACACTCTTGTTGAGGAGCGTACTATCGACGAGGAGCTTAACCCATGGGCTCCCGCAGAGTAAATGCATAACCATTGTTGAGAAGAGAAAATAAATGATTAGAGATATGAAATCAGTATTTAGACTATTGAGCGTATTTGCTGTTGCAGCCCTTACGCTCGGCTCTTGCCACAAGGATAAGATGGAGTACCCGGGTGGTGAGAAGGATCAGAAGGATAACATCGGTTATCTTGCACTCGGAGGTCTTCACGCCTCGGTAATGGAGGATACGGAGAATGTAGCTACACCCACGCGTGCTGAGGCTCCCAATATCGACAACTTCGACGTGGTTATTGAGCGTGTCGTAACCGAGAACGTTGATGGTGGCGTAGAAGTTAGATATGAGCAGGCTGTAGAGCCCTTTAAGTATGGCAACCGCCCCTCGCAGATTGAGTTGGAGGCAGGTAAATATCGCCTTACCATCTCGTCGGCTACAATGCAGGGCGCAGCATGGGATGCTCCTGTATATAGCGCAACACGCGATTTCGAGATTGTACGTTTGCAGACAAAGGAGCTAAACGATATCATCTGCCGTCTCTCGAATATCAAGGTTACAGTAGCCTACTCGGCCGATATTGTCGATCAGCTCGATTTGGATGTTACGACAATGACTGTAGCGGTAGGTCAGAACAGCTTGGTCTTCGACAAGGATAAGGCTATGTGGGAGATTGCCGACGTAGAGAGTGCCGGTGCTCCTGCTTATTTTGAGCCCGAGGCTGAGGAGAGCACTTTGAAGCTCACTCTTAACTGCCGCTATAAGGATTCGGATAAGGATATCGTGATGACTAACTCTATTAAGGGTGTGAAGGCTGCTCAGTGGCGCAAGATTAACGTTACTATCCAGCACGCTTCGGATGGTACAGCTACTATCGGCATCACATGCGACACTTGGACCTACGACGAGGAGGTTACCTTCGATACGACGAGCTTTCTCATGGAGGATGTTCTTGTAGATGATACCGATATGCCCGAGATTAAGTGGGAGATGAACGATATGGCAGAGGACTACATCTTGTCGGATAATCTCTTCGATGAAGAAGGCAACTTCACAAGCAGCATCAATATTGATGTTGCGGCTAAGACCCCTATCACATCGCTTGTTATAGCTGTTGATTCGGACAACCGCGACTTCCTTGCCGAGTACACTTCGGATATTCCTGCGGAGGTTGATCTCTGCACAACAACCGTGTCGGATTATAAGCTCTCGCAGTATGGCTACTCGAAGGTTGGTAGCGACGCTACTACCGTGCAGTTAAAGTTTGGTAAGCAGGCGGGCTTGATGAGAAGCTTCGTTGGTTATCACACCTACACTATCACGGCAACCGACGCCAATGGTCGTGAGACAACGGCTACATTGTCTGTTAAGTCGGGTCAGAGCCTGCCTGTATCGATTGTTTGGGTTGGCTACGATATCACTCAGACTCAGACTTATGTTCCGGGTATGACATGTGAGCTCACAATCACTGTGCCTGCGGGTATCGCAGACCTCCTTGTTGAGATTATCTCAGAGGATCTTACCGCTGAGGAGTTGGCAGGTGTAGGCCTTGCTGCTAATTTCAGTCTTGTTAAGGATACTCAGTACTTTGCTTCACTTGGCAACTTAGGCTTCCCCACAGGCGATGCTGTCGAGGGTAAGGAGAAGTTAAACCTCTCGATTACAACATTCTTGTCTATTCTTTCGGGCTTCCCGGGTGATCACCACTTCAAGATTACTGTTATCGATAACGAGGGTAACGAGGGTACGGAGACTATCAAGTTGCATTTTGGCGAGTAGTACCATAACTAATGTTTAAGAATATAGTTACGATGAAAAAGATATTATCACTATTGTGCGTGGTGCTCGTTGTGGCATCGTGTACCAAGGAGGAGAGTGTAATGTTGGCAAGCAGCGAGGGTGCTATGAGGTTTGCTCTTGCAGCAGACTCAGCCATTACAGCCGATGATACCGCCTCTATCAAGATATATAAGGAGAATGACGACACAGGCGAGTATGAGCTTGTACGTCGCTATACAAACGCTAACGATGTGCCCGACCAGCTCGCTCTTCTCGCGGGTAAGTATAAGGCTTCGGTTCAGGTTGGCGAGCGCATTGTAGTATCGTTCGACGAGAAGTGCTACTACGGCGAGAAGTTCTTCACCATCACTGCCGGAGAGGTAGAGCCCGTAGAGGTTAAGTGTGACCTTCTATCAACAATCGTGCGTGTAAACTACGACGCATCGATTGTAGAACACTTTGCTGAGGGTTATTCAACTACCGTTGCTATCGACAACGAGTTCAACGAGGCTGAGATTGCCTCGGGTGATGTTTACTCGTTGAACTATGTCGAGACTAAGGAGGGTTACTTCCTTATGCCCGAGGGTCAGACAACACTTGCTTGGCAGTTTACGGGTGTAAACGAGGCTGAGGCAGGTAATACAGCTCCCGATGGAACAGTTCTCGAGGGTGGTAAGATTACGGCCGGTGGCCTGATTGAGAATGTTAAGGCCTCGGCACGCTATACCATCAACCTCAAATATTCGCCTGACGCTCCCGGCAACCTTATCATTACGGCCGACGTTATCGAGGGTACTGAGGATCTCGACGAGAATATCTCGTTCAGCCCCGATCCTACGATTATGGGTAACGGCTTCGGTTTGGAGGAGGTGCAGCTCTCGTCGAGCACACTTACGTTCAGCCTCGCAGCTCTTGCCGACATCAGCAAGGTGACGCTTACAGCAGGTGGCGTTGTCTATGATGTTATGGGTGGCAATGTGGCCGGTACTACTCTAACAAAGACTAGCACCGAGGATGCTACGGCCTACTCACTGACCATCGCTCCCGCTTTCTTTGCTAACGTAGCTGGTGGTAACCAGATTGTTAAGATTGTTGTTGAGGATGAAGATCACGGTAAGAAGGAGGCAGATATAACCTACATCGTTCAGGGCTTGCACCCAATGAAGTCTTACACAATCTGGGGCGGTTATATCGACATCGCAGGTACGGTACTCGACGCCTCGGCTGCTGCCAAGCTTATGTATCGCGCTAATGGTGGCGAGTGGACCGAGCTTACCGCGTCGAACAACGAGGGCTTGGTTGAGGGTCGTTTGATCTTCACCGAGAATACTACCTACGAGTACAAAATGGTTGTAGGCGAGGCTGAGTATGTCGAGGCTACATCAATCCAGACTCCCGTAGGTGTGCAGCTGCCCAATGGCGGCTTCGAGGAGTGGAGCAACGATACGACTCCCGGTGGCCTCTGGAGCTCTGGTAACAACTCCTTCACTACGCTTATGTCGCGTAAGGAGGGTGGTCATAGTGGTTCGTACTATGCCGAGTTGAAGGCTAAATCAGCCGTGGGTAAGTTTGCTGCGGGTAACCTCTTCACCGGTAGCTTCGAGTTGAACATATCTACTATGAGTGGTAAGGTAACCTTCGGTAAGGACTTTACCTATAATCTTCCTCCTAAGAGCGTATCATTCTGGATGAAGAACAATCAGGGTCAAATCAATTATGGAAACAAGGCATCTGGTACAGACCCCTACTCGGCAATGGTACTCATCACCGATGGCACAACCTACACGGTTGATACCACCAACGAGGCTTCGTTCCTAACAAAGGATAATCTCAAGGATCAGCCCGGCATTATCGCCTACGGTTTCCTTTCGGATACGGACTCTAACGCCGATTGGACAAAGAAGACCGTCGTACTTACATACGTAGATGGTTATGAGAAAAAGACACCCACGAAGATATCGGTGTCATTCGCAACATCTGCTTACGGTGACTACTTCTGCGGCTCTACGGATTCGTGGGTATGTGTAGATGATGTTGTAATCAACTATTAAACCTTTTATGGCGGGTGGCGACCCTGAGAGGTCGCCACTCTGCCTATTTTTTAAGAAATGACCCATTGTACACATTCGTTGTGTACGTTCACTATCTATTTGATGAGGATACTATTTAGCTTGCTTCTTGCCGTGCTTCCTTTCGGGGTGCTCCAAGCACAGCAGATTGAAGGTGTTACCGCAGATAAGAGTTCGCTGCATACGGCCACCACAGAGGAGGCTGACGCGCCACGTTCCGATGTTGCTGAGATAGAGGATGGTGGTGTGGATGTCGCAGCCGAGCAGATCGCTGTGGAGCACGATGCAGCAATAGCTGCTCTTGTGTCGCTCGATACAGAGATGGAGGTCGAGGATATCTCTGCCACAGCAGACCAGATAACGCCCAATGAGGCGCGTAAGCTTCGAGGTTTTACAACCGATATACCCTTTGTTCCGCGCGGACAGTGGATATTCGGTGGTACTGCCTCCTATTCGTTGCATACCAACGACGATTTCAACATCCTTGTCATCAACGATGTAAATTCCGAGGGTTATACCGTGAGTGTAGCCCCGATAATAGCCTTTGCACCGTGGAAGAATATGGCTGTCGGTATCCGTTTTGCCTATGGCCGTACGTTGCTCGTTATAGACAATGCCAACCTCAGCTTTGGCGAGGGCGATATGGGCGTAAACCTCTCGGTGGATAGGTATCATAAGCTTAAACACAGCTATACGGGTACAATCTTTTGGAGACCCTATATTCCGCTTGGACACAGCAACCGCTTTGCGATATATGCCGAGGTGCAGCTCAACCTCTCGGGCTCGCAGGGTAAGAATGTTATGGCTGACGGTGTTATCGATGGTTTGCAGAACTATCGCGGCTCATATACAACCTCGTTTGGGGCGTCGTTGGCTCTGCAACCCGGTATTGTAGCCTTCGTTACAAACAATACGGCCTTGGAGCTCTCTATTGGTGTCTTTGGTGTGGGTTATGAGCGTGTCGATCAGGTCTTTAATCAGATTGAGGAGGGCTCGTATGAGTCGAGCAATGCAAATTTCAAGGTCAATCTTCTGTCGATTGGCTTCGGAGTATCGTTTTATCTATAATATCGCGTGAGAATGAGAAGATTAACCACTTTGATAGCTGCTGCGATATTAACGGTAATGACGGCCGAGGCGCAGCAATACGATTCGAGAAGCATAGGTGCAGTTGTGGAGATGCTGCACAACACAATAGGTTTGGAGGTTGAGGATAAGGATAACATCACTGAGGAGTTTGTAGCTATGGAGATGCAGGTCAACGACTCTCCTGTGGCAGATACAGCTCCGCTTGTAAAGCGTAAGGGGCGTGGTAGGGCCGACGGCACGCGCTTTTTGCCTATGAGTCGTCGTATAGATCGCAATATCGATGTGAACAAATACGTTTATCGTGGCGAGACGATGCTCGGACTTACAGCGTCGTACGGCACAATGAAGGCTTCGGACTCAGACCTGCTGCTGTTGCTCGAAGATATAAACGTAGGCCTTAATAGAGCTACGATACGCCCCTTTGTAGCCTTTGCCTATCGCGACAATAGGGCCGTGGGTCTTCGTGTGGGCTACGAGATGATAAGCGGCAATTTGGATAATATATCGCTCAATCTCGGTGCCGGTAGCGACTTAGCCTTCTCGCTCGGAGGCTTTGGCATAGAGAGCGAGAACCTCTCGTTGTCGCTGTTCCACCGCAACTATATGGGTCTTGATCGTCGCGGTATCGTGGGAGTTATCCTCGAATCGGAGATCTTGGTTAAGAGCGGTCGCAGCTATATCACATCGGGCAGCGGCGAGAGTGCCACGCGTTCCGAGAGCCACAACTTAGCGGCAAAGCTAAACCTCAACCCCGGACTCGCCGTATATGTCTTCCCCGAGGTGTGCGTAACGGTAACTGTCGGTATTGGAGGTGTCTCGTATAACAGCATCCGTCAGATAGATGCTCAGGGTATAGAGACAGGCCGTCGCCAACGCTCCTATATGCGTTTTAAGGTTAATATCGCCGATATCCAGATAGGTGTGGTTGCTCACTTATGGAACAAAAAGAAGAAGTAAAAGAAGAGTATGACAAAAGTTATAAGATACCTCTCTGTGGCCTTGGTCACCCTACTTGTGGTGGCTGGATGCGTGCGAAACGATATCCCCTATCCTATCATCAAGCTCGATATACTCTCTTTCGAGGCTGATGGTTTGAAATCGCCTGCCCAGATTGATCCTGCGACACATGCCGTTAGTTTGGAGCTCTTGGAGACTACCGATATTCGCAAGCTCAATGTCACTAATGTCGAGATTACCGAGGGTGCAACAAGTAGTGTTGCCTTCCCCGGGGTCTTCGATATGCGCACGCCTCTATATGTCGTTCTCTCGGAGTATCAAGACTATGAGTGGGTTATAACGGCTAATCAGAATATAACCTATGAGTTCCGTGTCGAGGGTCAGATTGGCGAGTCGGAGATCGATGTGAACAACCATATTGCTACGGCCTATGTTCCTATCGATGCCGACATGGAGAATATATCGATCTTGGCGGCTAAGTTCGGCCCTGAGAGCATCACGTCATATTCGCCCGACCCACTATCGCTCACCTCGTTCTACGATACGGTGCGCCATGTCGAGGTTCGCTACCACGGCGATATTGTCGAGGATTGGACTCTGCGTATCGTGCCTATCGAGTTGGAGGTCGAGTTTGTGGCTACCGATGCTTGGGCTAAGCGTATTTGGCTCAGGGCAATTGGTCGTGAGGGCTCAGACTTGGGATTTAGGTATCGTGCCGCGGGTAGCGAGGAGTGGCTCACGGTAGAAAACGTAACGGTCGAGGGTAGTAACTTCTCGGCATGTATCGATGGCTTGGAGCCTCTATCAACATACGAGGTTATAGCCTACTCGAACGAGAATACGACACCTGTGGTTACGCTGACGACCGAGGAGACGTTCATGCTTATAAATGGCGGCATGGAGGATTGGTCATTTACCGATGGAACATACTATCCTTTTGCGCTCGATACCATGCCCTATTGGGGCACGGGTAATGATGGAGCGAAGATAGCCAGCACAATCCTTACCGAGCCTACGGAGGATGTCCGCCCGGGATCGTCGGGAAAGTATGCAGCACTGCTGCAATCTAAGAAGGCTGCGGTGATGGGTATCGGTAAGTTTGCTGCGGGTAACATCTTCCTCGGCCGCTTCGGAGGCCTTAAAGGCTTCAACGGTCTTGTCTTCTTTGGCCGACCCTCTACGGCTCGCCCCGTAGCTCTTCGTGGCTGGGTGAAGTATGAACAGGGCACAATCGACGAAGTGGGCGTTGTACCCTCGTCGCGCCCCGACCTTAAAGTTGGCGATAAGGATGAGGGCCAGATATTTATCGCTGTGGGCGATTGGACTGCCGAGGAGTATGGTGGCGATGCCGACAGCCCCGTGTCGATCGATACGAGCAACGAATCTACCTTCTTCAATATCAAGGGTAAAAATGTCATAGGTAGTGGCGAGCTAATCTTTACCTCATCTACGGATGGTTGGATCGAGTTTAACGTGCCATTGGAGTATGTATCGACCTCGCGTATCCCGACGCATATGATTTTGGTCTGCACAAGCTCTCGCTATGGTGACTACTTTACCGGCTCGATACAGAGCCGTATGGTTGTTGATGACTTGGAGTTGGTGTTCTAACTATCAGGGTTTAGCATGTATTACGCCGTTTAGGCTTCTTGGGTTGGGCGTAGTCGGCATATTTGTAGTTTAAGAATGAAACCGCGCGTTATCATATTCGATTTCGATGGTACGCTCTGCGACACGCGTCGCAATATCATCATCGCCTTTCAGGCTACGATGGAGCGTCTCGGCCTTCCTATGCGAAGTGACGAGGCGTGTGGTGCGACTATTGGTCTCACGCTGCGCGACGGTTTTTTCGAGCTCTACCCGGGTATTAGCGACGAGGAGGCAGATAGGTATGTCGATACCTATCGTCAAATATTTGCCGAGCGTCGCAAGGAGCTCCTTCCCGAGCTATTTCCTGCGGTGCGAGAGGTGCTTGTAGAGCTTCGTAGGCGCGGTTATATATTGACTATTGCGTCGTCGCGCCTTACAGACTCGCTCATGCTCTTTATGCGAGAACACCGCATAGACAATCTTTTCAGCTATGTGGTAGGCTCTGATAGCGTTACTTGCCATAAGCCGCATCCCGAGCCTGTGCTTAAAACTCTTCGGGAGCTCGGTTTTGCGCCCTCTGAGGCCTTTGTTGTGGGTGATATGCCCGTTGATATAGCTATGGCCCACGGAGCAGGTGTCAAGGCTTGTGGCGTAAGCTATGGCAATGCCACGCGCGAGGAGCTTGAAGCTGCCGGTGCAGAGTTTATTATCGATGACTTCACTCGACTAAACTCTCTCTTGGAGTAGGTTTAGACCTATTTTCGGAGAGATATAGTCAATATAAGATAAATTTTTGTATATTTGCAAAGGTGTCTTTACCAACCGTTTAACATAGGAACACATACACTACAACAATGAAACGCATCTATCTACTTCTTTTGTTGCTCTCGATCGTATCGTGCGAGCAGCTTATCGTTGAGGGCCCCTCGCAACAGAGCAGACCGATACCCGAGAATATAACTATTGGTTTTGAGGATGACTCTACCCGCATACAGCTCAACGATGAAGGAAAAACCGTATGGAATAATGGCGACTTGGTCTCGGTATTCTACAAGTCGTATGACAATATGAAGTGGATGTTTAGCGGTAAGACAGGCGATCGTAGCGGCGATTTGCAGTATGTCGATGGAGAGCTTGGCGAGCAGACGATGGATGAGGTGATGATTGTCTATCCCTACGACGAGAGCTATCGCATCGACCTCGAAACACGCAAGGTCGAGGCCTCGATACCCGATGCTCAGTACTATGCCGAGCGCAGCTACGGCAAGAATAGCAATATAATGGTGGCGTCGAGCGATTATCGTAACTTTACGATGAAGAGTGTGTGTGGTTGGTTGCGTATCGAGCTCAAAGGAAATGGCGAGAAGGTGTCGTCGATGAAGCTGTATGGTAATCATGGCGAACAGCTCGCAGGTGATGTCTATATCGATACCGAGGATGCATCGCTTACGCTCTGCTCCGATATCGAAGATACTCCCGAAGATGACGGCGATCTTGGCGGTCATCTCAACTTCCCGAAATCGGTTTTGGAGTCGGTGACGCTCTACTGTGGTAGCGGTGTTACACTCTCGGCCGAGCCTACGCAGTTCTATATCTCACTGCCGCCACAGAGATTCTATTATGGTGCTACGGTCGAGATTGTGTGCACCAATGGGGCGTCGATGACTATCGGTACTGACGATCTGTTTACGCTTCGCAGAAACCATATCATCCCGATTGATGGTGGTGTGTTTAATGGCTCTATATCAGCCTCAAACGAGATTAAATATAGTACTAACGACGGAGAACCCCTCGTTTTCGCATCGACCGATGGCTTTGGCGCAGACCTTGTGGAAAACAGCTACGACTCGGCAACGGGTATCGGTACAATACGCTTTGCGAGCAACGTAACCTCAATACCGAACGATGCCTTTGCGTCGTGTACGACGCTGACATGGTTGGGCCTGCCGTCGAGCATTACCACAATTGGCGATAGAGCCTTCAAGGGCTGCTCTTCGATGGATAATATCACAATTCCGAGCTCGGTTACGAAGATTGGCGTATCGTCGTTTGAGGGGTGTGCGGGTCGCGCTACGATAAATTGTAGAATTACGGGTGCTACGAGCACTACCAACGGCAAGTTCTATAAGGCTGCATTTAGCGAGGTTACGATAGGCCGAGAAGTGACCTCGATAGGCTATGGAGCATTCGCTAATTGCGAATCGTTACAGAAGGTAACCATATCGAGTGGCGTATCGACTATAGGAAACTTTGCATTCTTGGGTTGCACCTCGCTCTCGGAGATCACTCTGCCCGCGTCGGTAACATGGATGGGCCGTCGTCTATTCTACAACTGTTCATCGCTTGTTAAGGTCAATGCTATGGCTGCCACGCCTCCCGTAGCGAACTATGCAGGTGCCGAGAACTGGCAGACCTTCGATAAGTGTGCCGAGGGCTTGAAGATATATGTCCCCGCCTCGGCCGTGAGTGCCTATCAGAGTGCCGACGGTTGGAGTGAGTACGAGGGGGCTATTGTCGCCCGATAAGGAGATAACATAGTGGGATGGTCATATCCCGCTATGTTTGTATATAACCATACACGAAGTATTGATAGTATGGCGCAGAAGAGAGCGGAAGAGCGTATAGCATGGGTCGATTGGATGCGTGTGGCAGCCTGTTTTATGGTTATTGTGGTGCATTCAACCGAGCCCTTCTACCTCGGTGGTGAGGGGTCGCTGGTCTTAACCCGAGCGGATGCTTGTTGGGTGGCGATTATCGATGCCCTTGTTCGAACATGTGTGCCTCTCTTTGTTGTGGCGTCGAGCTACTTGCAATTCCCGTTACGCTACACTGCCAAGGAGTTTTTCCGTCGTCGTGCAGGGCGTCTGTTAGCCCCTTTTGTGTTGTGGAGCGTGATCTATGCTGTGGTGTGGGGTAATCCTACCGATAATCTACAAAACCTCCTCTTTAACTTTAACTACGCGGCGGGTCATCTATGGTTTGTCTATATGCTTGTCGGCCTCTACCTGCTTATGCCGCTGCTTTCGCCATGGGCCGAGAGGGTGGGCAGGCGAGAGTTGCTCTTCTACCTCGCTCTATGTGCCTTGACAACGCTCGTACCCATCATGCGCGATGCTCTGTCGGGTGGGGCAGTGATGCCTGTTGTCTATGGTGTCTCGGGTATCCCGCGTGCAACACTCACTCCGCTTTGGGGCGAGGCGAGCTGGAATAACTACGGTGTTTTCTACTATGTGAGCGGCTTCGTAGGCTATATGCTCTTGGGCTTGTACCTGCGTCGCTTCGTTGGCGAGTTGTCGTGGCGTAAGACCCTGATGGTCGCTGTCCCATGCTTTGTCGTGGGCTTTACCATCGCTTTTGGAGGCCTTCTACGACGCATGTTGGCGAGTGCTCAGGGTGTGTTTCCTGTTGGTGGCGATGTAAGTGTTGCCGTATGGTGGGAGACAACCATAGGCTACGACACCTTAGGCGTTATGCTTATGTGCGTGGCGTGGCTGCTTCTTTTCAAGAGGATAAAGTGCTGTGGAGGGCTCTACCGCCGCCTCTTGCTCCCAATATCCAAGGCGAGCTACGGCATATACCTGATGCATATGCTGCTCCTCGTGCCTATATTTGGGGCCGTCAGAGGGTGGTTGGGCTCAGGTGCTGAGGGCCTGCTCGGCGTGTGGACTACACCCGTGGAGATTCTTCTGTCTGCACTCCTCACTATGTTTGCCTCGATAGTTGTTGCTACGCTCCTGCAACGCATCCCCAAAGTGGGTAGGTGGCTTGTGGGGTAGAGCATAGTGCTATATGTCGATAGCTGCGACACCTGATAGGCTGAAAGACTACAATATCACCCACCTCGCGCTCTGCATCTTTGCCCACTTGGTGAAAATTGAGGATGGGTAGCACATATCTGTAGTGCCAAGCGATAACTCCCCGGATGGGTTATACTGTGCTGTAATTTCTTGTCAGAGTGGTGCAGTAGTGGCGCAGACACGAAAAACCCCAAATGGGACATACTGACGTATTTCCCATTTGGGGTTTTGACTGAAGCGTCGCTAATGCGCCGCTATCACGCTAAATTAGTTCATTGCCTGCTGGATAGCTACTGCAACAGCCACCGTAGCACCAACCATGGGGTTGTTACCCATGCCGAGGAAGCCCATCATCTCCACGTGTGCGGGAACTGATGAAGAGCCTGCAAACTGAGCGTCAGAGTGCATACGGCCCATCGTGTCGGTCATACCGTACGACGCGGGGCCAGCGCCCATGTTATCGGGGTGCAAAGTACGGCCGGTACCACCACCAGAGGCTACCGAGAAGTACTTCTTGCCGGCCAACGTGCGCTCCTTCTTATATGTACCTGCCACGGGGTGCTGGAAGCGTGTGGGGTTGGTAGAGTTACCCGTGATAGATACATCTACATCCTCCTTCCACATAACAGCTACGCCCTCGCGAACATCGTCCACGCCATAGCAACGTACCTTCGAACGAAGACCATCCGAGTAGGGTGTTGCCGATACCTCCTTAACCTCGCCCGAGTAGTAGTCGAACTCGGTGCGAACATAGGTAAAGCCGTTGATACGCGAGATAATCTGCGCAGCATCCTTGCCAAGACCGTTAAGAATTACGCGCAAGGGGTTCTTACGCACGCGGTTAGCCATCTCTGCAATCTTGATAGCACCCTCGGCAGCAGCGAACGACTCGTGACCTGCAAGGAATGCGAAGCACTGAGTCTCCTCGCGCAACAGACGTGCAGCAAGGTTGCCGTGGCCGATACCTACCTTACGATCCTCGGCTACCGAGCCGTTGATACAGAATGCCTGCAAGCCCTCGCCGATAGCCTCGGCAGCGTCAGCAGCGTTGGTGCAACCCTTCTTGATGGCGATAGCAGCACCTACAACATAAGCCCACTTAGCGTTCTCGAAGCAGATGGGCTGAGTCTCCTCACACATCTTATAGGGGTCGATGCCCTTCTCATCGCAGATGGCCTTAGCCTCCTCGATAGACTTGATACCATATTGTGCAAGCACAGCGTTGATCTTATCGATTCTGCGCTCGTAGCTCTCAAATAATGCCATAATTTTTCTCAAATTTAATGGTTAATAACTCTATGAACGCCTCCGTTACTCGTGACGCGGATCGATATACTTCACTGCATCCTTAAAGCGGCCATACGAACCCTTAGCCTTCTCCAAAGCCTTTGCGGGCTCGATGCCCTTCTTGATGAAGTCCATCATCTTGCCAAGGTGTACGAACTCGTAGCCGATAACCTCGTCGTTGGCGTCGAGTGCCATGCGTGTGCAGTAGCCCTCGGCCATCTCGAGGTAGCGAGTACCCTTAGCGTTAGTGCCAAACATTGTACCTACCTGCGAGCGAAGACCCTTGCCCAAGTCCTCCAACGATGCGCCGATAACAAGACCGCCCTCCGAGAATGCCGACTGGGTACGACCATAGACAATCTGCTTGAAGAGCTCGCGCATAGCCGTGTTGATAGCGTCGCATACAAGGTCGGTGTTCAACGCCTCGAGAATAGTCTTGCCCGGAAGAATCTCCGATGCCATGGCTGCCGAGTGAGTCATGCCCGAGCAACCGATAGTCTCCACCAAAGCCTCCTCGATGATGCCCTCCTTAACGTTGAGCGTAAGCTTACATGCGCCCTGCTGGGGTGCGCACCAGCCAATACCGTGAGTAAGACCCGAGATATCTTTAATCTCCTTGGCGCGTACCCATTTGCCCTCCTCGGGGATAGGTGCCGACTCATGGTTAGCACCCTTCTTCACGCAGCACATCTGCTGCACTTCGTGTGAGTAAATCATAGTCTTTTAGTTTTA
>JAZNDK010000044.1:0-13133 GCA_045588005.1 Alistipes sp.
TGGGTATCGAGTACGAAAAGCGAGTTATCAGTGCGCATCGCACACCCCACCTTATGGTCGAGTATGCCGAGTCGGCACGCGAGCGTGGCATTGGCGCAATCATCGCCGGAGCCGGAGGTGCAGCGCATGTTGCAGGTGTTACCGCAGCTCTTACAACAGTGCCTGTAATTGGTGTACCCATCAAGACATCGGCACTCGGCGGTATGGACTCGTTGCTCTCTATCGTGCAGATGCCCGGAGGCATCCCCGTATCGACTACGGCTATCAACGGAGCTAAGAATGCAGCTCTTATCGCAGCCTCAATCTTCGCTCTTACGGATAAGGCCTTGGAGGAGCGTCTTATTGCCTTCCGCAAGGCTCAAACCGAGAAGGTGCTCAACGCCGAGTTGTAGAGAGTCTAACCCAAACTTAACTAAACGCATATTTCAGATTTTTCAAGTTCAGCATAAGATATGAAGAACCGTCGTATATTTGTCGAGAAATACCCTCGTTTTCAGGTCGAGGCCGATACTTTGCGTCGAGAGCTCAATGCCAACCTCGGACTCAGTATCGAGACCCTGCGTTACATAAACGTCTATGATTTGTTTGGCTTCTCGGATGAGTTGTTGGAGAAGAGTCGTTACTCGGTATTTGGTGAGATTGTTACCGATAGTGTTACCGATGAGTGCGATATCGCGGGTATGCCCCATTTGGCTGTGGAGTTCCTGCCCGGTCAGTTCGATCAGCGTGCCGCTTCGGCTGTCGATTGCGTACACCTTATCGACCCGAAGGCCGATGTGCGTATCAAGTCGTCGCGCCTACTAATTTTCGATAAGGGTGTTGGTGTCGAGGATATGGCCCGCATCGAGAAGTACTATATCAACACCGTGGAGTCGCGTCGCAAGAATCTCGATCAGCTTACCGATATGGAGGCTGCCGAGGTGCGCCCCGTAGAGGTATTGGAGGGCTTCCGCGAGATGAAAGAGGAGGAGTTTGCAGCCTACTGCAAGGATAACGGCTTGGCGATGAATGCTGATGACCTGCGCGAGGTGGTAAACTACTTCCGTAAGGAGGGCCGCGACCCCGTAGAGACCGAGCTGCGTATCTTGGATACCTATTGGAGCGACCACTGCCGCCATACAACATTCACGACCGAGATTGAGAGTATAACCCTCGACGAGTCGTTCCTAAAGAGCGAGCTTGAAGAGTCGTTGGAACTTATGCACCGCATCCGTAAGGAGCTGTCGCGTGAGAATAAGAGCCTCTGCCTTATGGAGCTTGCAACAATCGGTGCGCGCTACCTCCGTAAGCAGGGTAAGCTCGACGATATGGAGCAGAGCGAGGAGAACAACGCTTGCAGTATCTTTATCGATGTAGATGTCGATGGACAGATGCAGCGTTGGTTGTTGCAATTCAAGAACGAGACCCATAACCACCCGACCGAGATTGAGCCCTTTGGTGGTGCATCGACCTGCCTTGGAGGTGCGATACGCGACCCATTGTCGGGCCGTAGCTACGTCTATCAGGCTATGCGCGTAACAGGTGCCGGCGACATCTACAAGAGTGTGGATGAGACTTTGGAGGGAAAGCTCCCACAGCGTATCATCTCGACGAAGGCCGCTGCCGGCTACTCGAGTTATGGTAACCAGATAGGTCTTGCTACAACACATGTTCGCGAGGTCTTCCACCCCGACTATGTGGCTAAGCGTATGGAGGTGGGTGCTGTTGTCGGTGCTGTTAAGGCTGATAACGTGCGTCGTGAGAGCCCCGCTGCGGGCGATGTAGTGCTCCTGCTTGGTGGCCGCACAGGCCGTGATGGCGTGGGTGGTGCTACGGGCTCATCGAAGGAGCATACGCTGACCTCGTTGGAGGAGTGTAGCTCGGAGGTGCAGAAGGGTAATGCCCCCGAGGAGCGCAAGCTTGCACGTCTCTTCCGTCGTGGCGACGTAACGCGCCTCATCAAGAAGTCTAACGACTTTGGTGCAGGAGGTGTGAGTGTCGCTATTGGCGAGCTTACCGATGGCTTGGATATCTACTTGGATAGAGTACCTGCAAAGTATAGCGGTCTGAACTCGACCGAGCTTGCTATCAGCGAGTCGCAGGAGCGTATGTCGGTGGTTGTCGAGCGCAAGGATATGGAGCAGTTTATGGCTCTCTGTCACGAGGAAAATGTCGAGGTAACCTATGTTGCTGATGTGACTGATACTCGCCGTATGCGTATGTTCAACGGCGAGCGTATGGTTGTTGATTTGTCGCGCGACTTTATCGACTCGGCAGGTGCTAAACATTATACAAAGATTGAGATTGGTGCTGTCGAGGAGCGTAATCCCTTCGAGCGAGAGATTAAGGGAGCTACGACCACGGCACGTATGAAGCATAACTTGGAGGACGATAACGTCGTATCACAGAAGGGCCTTATCGAGATGTTCGACTCGACGATAGGTGCTTCTACCGTACTTATGCCCTTTGGTGGCCGTACTCAGACTACCGAGACTCAGGTGTCGGTGCAGAAGCTGCCCGTAGGTGGCGGATTTACAAATACGGCAAGTATCATGGCCTTCGGCTACAACCCATATATCGCTAAGTGGAGCCCCTATCACGGTGCTGCCTATGCCGTTGTAGAGGCGTGTGCAAAGGTTGTAGCTGCGGGTGCTCGTTACGATAAGATGCGCTTCTCGTATCAGGAGTACTTCGAGCGTATGACCACGGCTAAGTCGTGGGGTAAGCCTCTTGCTGCGTTGCTTGGCGCTTTGAAAATTCAGGTTGAACTTGGCCTACCGTCGATTGGTGGTAAGGACTCGATGAGCGGTACTTTCCGCGATATCAATGTTCCGCCTATGCTTATGGCCTTTGGTATCACAACTGTCGATGCCCGCACGGTTATCAGCCCTGAGTTCAAGGCGGCAGGTAACAACATATACATAATTCGCCACACTCCCGAGGCTAACTATATGCCCTCGACCGAGCAGCTCAAGCAGAACTTCGACTTTGTGTCGCAGAAGATTGCCGAGGGCGATGTTATCTCGGCATGGTCTGTCGGTTACGGTGGTGTAGCCGAGGCTGTGGCTAAGATGTCGTTCGGCAACAGAGTGGGAGCAGAGCTCGAGTGCGACGAGCAGATGTTGTACAACTATGCTTACGGCTCTATCGTTGTTGAGAGCCGTCGTACGCTCAACTTCCCCGCTGCTGAGCTTATAGGCCGCACGGTTACCGACGAGGCTGTGACGGTTAATGGCACGGTTCTCTCTATCGACGAGCTCTTGGAGGCAAATACCGCAAAGTTTGCTACAATCTATGCCGACCGTGGTGCTAAGGGAGCTCCCACGCGTGTCAGCGATGGCCGCAACCATGTTGTCGAGTATAAGGGCGAGAGGGTAGATAAGGTCAAGGTATATCTCCCTGTATTCCCTGGCACGAATTGCGACTACGATACAGCTCGCGCCTTTGAGCGTGCAGGTGCTGAAGTTACCATCTCGGTATTCAAGAACCTCACGGGCGAGGATGTATTGGCCTCTATCGCCGAGATGAATGAGCATATCGCCAACTCTCATATCGTAGCTCTCAGCGGTGGCTTCTCGGCTGGCGCCGAGCCCGATGGTAGCGGTAAGTTCATTGCCAACGTACTAAATAATAAAGATGTGGCCGAGGCTATCCACGCGCTACTCGACAGAGGAGGCCTTATGCTCGGTATCTGCAACGGCTTCCAGGCACTCGTCAAGTCGGGATTGCTGCCCTACGGTCGTTTGGGTATGGTGACTAAGGAGTCGCCCACGCTCTTCCGCAACGACATAAACCGTCACATATCGCAGATTGTGACTACGCGTGTCGGCACAAAGGCTTCGCCATGGTTGCAGTCGTTCGAGATTGGCGACTTGCACTCTATTGCTGTCAGCCACGGCGAGGGTAAGTTCGTGGTTAGCGATAAGCTTGCCGAAGAGCTCTTCCGCTCGGGTCAGGTAGCCTTCCAGTATGCCGATGCCGAGGGTATGCCTACGACCGACTCGCCCTACAATCCCAATGGTTCGAGCTTTGGTATCGAGGGTATCATCGACCCCAGCGGTCAGATTCTCGGTAAGATGGGCCATACGGAGCGTTACGAGCGCGATTTGATGAAGAATATCCATGGCGAGAAGGTTCAGGATATCTTCTCGAATGCAGTAAATTATTTTCGTAAATAGAGGGTGCTACAATGAGAGAGTTAGAACTTTTGTACGAGGGTAAGAGCAAGCAGATATATCGTACGGATAGCGACGATAGGGTAGTCATCCGCTTTAAGGATGACGCTACGGCCTTCTATAACATCAAACGTGCGAAGATTGAGAATAAGGGCAAGATGAACTGCTCGATATCATCGATGGTGCTCGGCTACCTCAATGAGCATGGTGTGAGCACACACTTTGTCGAGCAGGTGGATGAGCACAGCCAGTTGTGCCGTGTGGTAGAGCATATGCCTATGGAGATTATCGTGCGTAATATCATCGCTGGCTCTATGGCTAAGCGTTTGGGGTTGGATGAGGGTCTTGTCCCCGAGAATACGATTTTTGATTTGTGCCTGCGCTCGAATGAGTTGGGTGACCCGCTTATCAACGACCACCACGCCGTGGCCTTGGGTCTTGCGACATACGAGGAGTTGGCCGAGATTTACGAGATTTCAGCTCGTATCAACGCCCTTCTTGTCGAGTTGTACGATAGAGCAGGTATCAGCCTCGTAGATTTCAAGATAGAATTTGGTCGTGCTGCCAATGGCGAGCTTGTCCTTGCCGACGAACTTACGCCCGACACCTGCCGACTCTGGGATAAGACCACAGGCGAGCGTCTCGATAAGGATCGCTTCCGCCGCGATATGGGTCGCGTGCGCGAGACATACGAAGAGGTAGCCGGTCGCCTATGCAATGCACTTAATAAATAATAAGGTATGCTTAAAGAATCATTAGATATATATGGTGACGACCTGCACGAGGAGTGCGGTGTGTTTGGTATCTTTGGTGTGGAGGATGCTCCCAACCTCGCGTACTATGGTCTGCATGCCTTGCAGCATCGTGGTCAGGAGGCTTGCGGTATCTCGGCTTTCGATGGCGACAAGCTAAATACGGTGAAGGGCGAGGGACTTGTGACGGAGGTTTTCAACCAGCAGAAACTCTCGAAGTTGAAGGGTCGCTTGGCTATCGGTCATGTTCGCTACTCAACTACGGGTGGCGGTGGCGCAAATAATGTGCAGCCATTCTCGTTTAACCACTACACAGGCGACTTTGCCATGGCTCATAACGGCAACTTGGTGAACTCTAAGGAGCTAGCGCACTATTTGGAGGTGCGAGGCAGCCTCTTCCACTCGTCGTCGGATAGCGAGCTCTTGGCCCACCTTATCAAAAAGGAGAAGAGCGAGAATAGGCGTATTGACAATATCATCGAGGCACTGAATATGTTGGAGGGAGCTTTTGCTTTCTTAATCATGACCAAGAACCGTATCTACGCCTGTCGCGATAAACATGGTCTTCGTCCCTTGTCTATCGGTAAGCTCGGCGATGGCTATGTGATAAGCAGCGAGACCTGTGCTCTCGATATTGTTGGAGCAGAATTTATCCGCGATATAGAACCGGGCGAGATTGTGACTATCGACCATCACGGCATACGCTCGAACTACTACTCTCGCTATCAGCGTCATATGATGTGTGCTATGGAGTATATCTACTTTGCACGCCCCGACTCCGATATTGAGGGTTGCAATGTACATACCTTCCGTAAGCTCACAGGTCGCTATCTTTACGAGCAGTCACCCATTAAGGCCGATGTGGTTATCGGCGTGCCCGATTCGAGTATTAGTGCCGCCATCGGCTACTCAGAGGCGAGCGGCATACCCTACGAGATGGGCCTTGTGAAGAATAAATATATCGCCCGCACCTTCATTCAACCCTCGCAGGAGATGCGCGAGAAGGGTGTTCGCATGAAGCTCTCGGCTGTGCGCTCGCTTGTCAAGGATAAGTCGGTGGTACTTATCGACGACTCTATCGTGCGCGGCACAACATCGTTGCGTATCGTTCGCCTACTTAAGGAGGCGGGAGCTCGCGAGGTGCATGTTCGTATTGCCAGCCCGGCGATTACTCACCCCTGCTTCTATGGTATCGACATGTCCACCCGCGAGGAGCTTCTATGTGCTCGTTTCTCGCAGGAGGAGGCTCGCAAGGCTATCGAGGCCGACTCGTTGGAGTTTATCTCGGAGGAGTCGCTGCTCAAAGCGGGTAGCAGGTCGGAGATGTGCTTAGCATGCTTCAATGGCTGCTATCCAACGTCATTGTATCAGAATAAAGAGTAATAAAAACAGATAATATTATGGCAAAAAGTTATGAAGAGGCCGGTGTAAACCTCGAAGCCGGTTACGAAGTAGTTCGACGAATCAAGTCGCATGTTGCATCGACAAAGCGTCGTGGCTCGATGGGTAATATCGGAGCCTTTGGTGGTATGTTCAACCTCGCAGAGCTCGGCATTAAGGAGCCTGTGTTGGTTAGTGGTACCGATGGCGTGGGTACAAAGCTTAAGCTTGCGTTCGAGATGGATAAGCACGACACTATCGGTATCGACGCTGTGGCTATGTGCGTAAACGATGTCTTGGCTCAGGGTGCCGAGCCTTTGGTATTCTTGGACTATGTGGCTGTGGGTCACAACGAGCCCGCTAAGGTCGAGGCTATCGTTGCGGGCGTTGCCGAGGGTTGCCGTCAGGCCGGCTGTGCGTTGGTTGGTGGCGAGACTGCCGAGATGCCGGGCATGTATGGTGGCGGCGAGTATGATATCGCAGGCTTTACGGTAGGTGTTGTGGAACGCGAGAAGCTTATCGACGCCGGCGAGCGTGTAAAGACAGGCGATGTGCTTGTCGGTATCGCTTCGAGCGGTGTTCACTCTAACGGTTTTAGCCTTGTGCGTAAGGTTGTTAGCGATAATAACCTCAAGCTCGACGAGAGCTACGAGGAACTCGGCGGCCGTAAGCTTGGCGAGGTGCTTCTCACCCCCACACGCATCTATGTTAAGCAGGTATTGAAGGTTATTGCCGAGTGCGATGTTCACGGTATCAGCCACATTACGGGTGGCGGCTTCGACGAGAATATCCCTCGTATCTTGAAGGATGGACAGGGTGTCGAGGTTAAGGAGGGCTCATGGGAGATACTCCCCGTATTCCGCCTCTTGGAGAAGTATGGTGGTGTTAAGCACCGCGAGATGTTCAACATCTTCAACATGGGTATCGGTATGGTTATAGCTCTCGATCAGAGCGAGGCCGAGCGTGCTATCGCTATCTTGGAGGCCGAGGGCGAGAGAGCCTCGGTTATTGGCCGAGTTATCGATGGCGAGGGTGTAACTATCATCTAACCAACATCATAGTAGAGTATGAAGCGTACAAAGTTGGCGGTTTTTGCCAGCGGTAGTGGTAGCAACTACGAGGCTATTGCTAAGGCCTGCAAGGAGGGCCTAATCGATGCAGAGGTGGTGCTGCTTGTCTGCGATAAGCCCGGGGCTATGGTGCTCGAGAGGGCTAAGCGTTACGGCACCGAGAGCTTCGCTTTCAACCCCAAGGACTACGAGTCGAGAGAGGCCTACGAGACCCTGCTTGCCGATATGCTCGATGAACGAGGCGTCGATTTTGTATGCCTTGCCGGATATATGCGTATCGTGGGTCGGGTGCTGCTGGAGCGTTACGAGCGTCGTATCGTCAATATCCACCCGTCGCTGCTACCCTCGTTTAAGGGTGCTCATGCGATTCAGGATGCGGTAGATTACGGAGTTAAAATCTTCGGTGTCACTACCCATTTTGTCGATGAGACGCTCGATGGTGGCAGGATCATCGACCAAGGAGCCGTAGTCTATGAGGGCTCAGATATCGAGGAGCTTACCACGATGATACACAACATCGAGCATAAGCTCTATGTTAAGACTATTAACAAACTGATAAACAAGAAATTTTAATATATGAGAGCATTAGTTAGCGTCAGCGATAAGTCGGGTGTTGTAGATTTCTGTAAGCAGCTCCGCGAGTTAGGTTGGGAGATTATAGCTACGGGAGGAACAATGAAACTCCTCGAGGATAGTGGCGTCGAGGTCATCAACATCAGCGATGTTACGGGCTTCCCCGAGATTTGCGATGGTCGTGTTAAGACCCTGCATCCTAAGGTGCATGGAGGTCTGTTGGCTCGTCGTGACGACGAGAGTCATCTCAAAGCATTGAAGGATAATGCCATAGAGTTTATTGATATGGTATGTGTCAATCTCTACCCATTCCGTCAGACCATCTCTAAGCCCGATGTGAAGATGGAGGATGCTATCGAGAATATCGACATCGGCGGGCCTTCGATGTTGCGCTCGGCAGCGAAGAACTACCGCGATGTTACGGTAGTTTGCGACCCTGAGGACTATGCTCAGATTATAGTCGAGATTAGAGCCGAGGGTAACACCACGCTCAAAACACGCTTGCAGCTCTCAGCAAAGGCATATACTCATACCGCCGAGTACGATATGTGCATCGCAACCTATATGCGTCGTGCTGCAGAGCTCAACGAGAAACTCTTCCTTAGTTTCGACCACCAGCAGTCGTTGCGTTATGGCGAGAATCCTCACCAGTCGGCCAACTTCTACCGTGCTGCCGAGAGTGTTTCCTACTCGCTTGCTACGGCACGTCAGCTCAACGGCAAGGAGATGTCGTACAACAATATTCAGGATGCCAACGCTGCGCTCAACATCGTGCGCGAGTTCGACGAGCCCTTCTGTGTAGGCCTGAAACATATGAATCCCTGCGGTGCAGCTATCGGCAAGGATATCAAGGAGGCTTGGGAGAAGGCCTATGAGGCCGATAAGGTGAGCATCTTCGGCGGCATCGTAGCCGTAAACCGCGAGCTTACGAAGGAGGTTGCCGAGCTTATGAAGCCCATCTTCCTCGAAATCATCATGGCGCCATCGTTTAGCGACGAGGCATTGGAGGTGCTCTCAACAAAGAAGAATCTCCGTCTGTTGCAGGTAGATATGTCGAAAAGCGCGTGCTTACAGCCCCAATATATCTCAGTAAACGGTGGCTTGCTAGTTCAGCAGCTCGACACAGAAACTAAGGAGGTTGTTGCCGACATGTGTGTTACGAAGCGTCGCCCCGAGGCGCGAGAACTCGAGGATATGAACTTCGGTTGGAGAATAGTGAAGCACGTTAAGTCGAACGCTATTGTTGCTGTCAAGCATGGCCATACGGTAGGTGTAGGTGCCGGTCAGATGAACCGTGTTGGTTCGGCCGAGATTGCGTTGAAGCAGGCGCGTGCTGCGGGCTTTACCGAGGGTATAACTCTTGCGTCGGATGGCTTCTTCCCCTTCGACGACACCGTGACCTTGGCTCAGGAATATGGCGTGACCGCACTTGTTCAGCCCGGAGGTAGTGTTCGTGACGAGGATTCGATAAAGCGTGCCGACGAGTTCCAGATGACGATGTTGGTAACCGGTATGCGTCACTTCAAACACTAAATTTGTTGTGATAAGGGGTCATCTGCGGCCTCTCAATCGCTGTGCTGAATGGGAAATACCCTCAGTATGTCCCATCCAGCCCAGCCTCTTAATCGAGGCCACATCTAACCCCTTCTAACAACAAATTGGGGTCTAACCGCTAATGGAGGTGGGGCTCTTTATGACAAATTGGGGTCTAACCACAGATTGAGGTGGGTGCATAAAACAAAATAAACACTAACCGCAGATTGAGGTGCACCCTTGACAACAGAGAGAGTTCAGCCGTTGATTGGGCTCTTCTCACAGAGTGCTTCAAGGCCGTTAAGCAGGTTGCGAAGAGCATAAAAAAATAGTAACTAAACTTACTAAATTAACGATTATGAAAGTATTAGTCATAGGCTCGGGTGGTCGTTGCCACGCCATAGTAGAGGCGTTGTCGCGCTCCGAGAGGGCCGAGAAGATATATTGTGCACCCGGTAATGCCGGTATTGCTCAGTTGGCTGAGTGTGTAGCTATAAAGGATACCGATGTAGAGTCGCTTGTAGCCTTCGCCAAAAACGAGGGTATAGGCCTTACGGTAGTAGGCCCCGAGGCAGCTTTGGCCATAGGTGTGGTAGATAGATTTCGTGAGGAGGGGCTCAAAATATTCGGTCCGACAAAGGCGGCGACCGAGATTGAGTCGAGCAAGGATTTTGCTAAGCGACTGATGGTTAAGTACGATGTGCCGACAGCTGCCTATGCCACATTTACCAACTACGACGAGGCTGTGGCCTATGTGCGTCGTGGCACGCTACCTGCGGTGCTTAAATACGACGGCTTGGCTGCCGGTAAGGGTGTGGTTATTGCACAAAGCTACGACGAGGCTGAGGCTACACTACGCGATATGCTCCTCGACACCAAGTTTGGCGAGGGTCGTGTAGTTATCGAGGAGTTTCTCTCGGGTGAGGAGTTCTCGCTCATGTGCTTTGTGGCGGGAGATAAGGTTGTGCCTATGCCTGTGGCTCAGGATCATAAGCGCGCCTACGACAACGACGAGGGCCCCAATACAGGAGGTATGGGAGCATATACCGAGCTGCCGTTCATCACCGACGAGGATAGGGCCTATGCCATGGAGCATGTCATGCAGCGTGTGGCCGATGCTATGGTTGCCGAAGGTACTCCCTTTACGGGTGTGCTCTACGGTGGCCTGATGAAGACCGAGCAGGGTATCAAGGTTATCGAGTTTAACGCACGCTTTGGTGACCCCGAGACCGAGGTTGTACTGCCTCGCCTAACGAGCGATGCTGTGGAGCTCTTTATGGCTGTTGCCGAGGGTCGTGAGCCTAAGGCAGAGTGGAGCGATAAGGCTACATTGGGTATAGTTCTCGCCTCGAAGGGCTATCCGGGAAGCTACGATAAGGGCTTTGCTATCCGCGGCATGGAGCGCGTCGAGGCAAAGATTTTCCACATGGGAACAGCACAAAAGGGCGACGAGTTGGTAACGGCAGGTGGTCGTGTGATGATTGTCGTGGCCGAGGCAGATACTCTTCGAGAGGCACAGATAAAGGCCGAGGCTGAGGTAGCAAAGATAGAGTGCGACAACCTATTCCACCGTACGGATATAGGTAGCAAGGCATTCAAATATTAGTAATTAAACGTTTTGAAACTATGATTATAAAGGGTAAAGACCTCTCGACATCGATTAAGGAGGCACTCAAAGTGCGTGTCGAGGTGTTGAAAAATCAGTATGGGCGCACTCCCAACCTTGTTGTGGTTCTTGTAGGCGAGGATCCGGGTAGTGTGTCGTATGTTACGGGTAAGGCCAAGGCTGCTACGGAGGTGGGCATTGCCAACAACACAATTCGTTTGGAGGATACTATTGCCGAGGCTGAGCTACTCTCACTTGTCGATAAGCTAAATAATGATGACTCGGTAGATGGTATCCTTGTGCAGTTGCCACTGCCTAAGCATATCAACGAGAGAAAGGTTATCGAGGCTATCTCTCCCGAGAAGGATGTAGATGCCTTCCATCCGTTGAATGTGGCTAAGTTGTGGCTTAAACAGCCCTGTGTGCTCCCATGCACACCCAAGGGTATTATCAAGTTGCTGCACTTTGCTGGTGTAGATATAGCTGGTAAGGAGGCTGTGGTCGTTGGTCGCAGCAATATCGTAGGTCAGCCCGTGGCTAAGCTTTTGCTCGATGCTAATGCTACGGTGACTGTCGCTCACTCCAAGACTAAGAACCTCGCCGAGGTTACGCGCCGTGCCGATATATTGGTTGCAGCCATTGGCCGTGAGCGTTTCATTACGGCCGATATGATTAAGCCCGGTGCAGTGGTGATAGATGTGGGTGTAAACCGCGATACGCGCAACGGTAAGCTTTGTGGCGATGTCGATTTTGAGACAGCTCAGAGTGTAGCAGCTGCTATCACTCCTGTTCCGGGTGGTGTAGGCCCTATGACTATCGCCTGCCTTATGGAGAACACCGTCGAGGCCTTTGTAAATAGAATGAGTAAGTAATAAACCATAAAAACTAACCTGCCTTATGATTGAGAGATATAGCAGAGAGATAATGCGCAAGGTGTGGACCGAGCAGAACAAGTTCGATGCCTACCTGCGTGTTGAAATTTTGGCTTCGGAGGCTTGGAGCCAACTTGGCGTAGTGCCAAAAGAGGATGTCGAGAAGTTGTGGAAGAGTGCCTCGTTCAGCATCGACCGCATCACCGAGATTGAGCAGCAGACACGCCACGATATTGTACCCTTCACACGCGCCGTGAGCGAGACTCTCGGCGAGGAGCGTAAGTGGGTACACTACGGTCTTACAAGTACCGATGTTGTTGATACGGCCAACGGCTACCTTCTCAAGCAGGCCAACGCCATACTACTCGACGATATCGAGAAGATGTTGGAGGTGTTGCGTCGTCGCGCCATCGAGTTTAAGGCTACGCCCTGCATAGGCCGTACCCACGGTATTCATGCCGACATCACATGCTTCGGCCTCAAATGGGCGTTGTGGTACGAGGAGATGAAGCGCAACCTTACACGCTTTGTGGCTGCCTCTCGCGGTGTCGAGGTAGGTAAGATTTCGGGGGCTGTTGGTAACTTTGCCAACATTCCTCCCTTCATTCAGGACTATGTATGTGAGAAGCTCGGTATCGAGAGCGCAAATATCTCTACACAGGTCATTCAGCGCGACCGCCACGCCTACTATATGGCAACACTGGCAGTAATCGCATCGAGCATCGAGCAGATGGCTATGGAGATTCGTAACTTGCAGCGTACTGAGGTACACGAGGTCGAGGAGTCGTTCGGCAAGGGTCAGAAGGGTTCGAGTGCCATGCCTCATAAGCGTAACCCCATCTCGAGCGAGAATATGTGTGGTTGTGCCCGCGTTATGCGAGGTTATATGGCGGCCTTCTACGAGAATGTAGCTTTGTGGCACGAGCGCGATATTTCGCACTCATCAACCGAGCGTATTATCCTCCCCGATGCTACTATGCTTTTGGATTATATGCTTAACCGTTTCCGTGGCATCCTCGAAAACCTCGTTGTGTTTAAGGATGTTATGATGGAGAATATCTATCGTACCCGCAAGGTTATCTTCGCACAGCGTGTTATGAACGCCCTTATTGAGAAGGGCTTCTCTCGCGAGAAGGCCTACGATACGGTACAGCCTGTCGCTATGCGTGCTATGAGCGAGCGTGCTGACTATC
>JAZNDK010000045.1:0-43211 GCA_045588005.1 Alistipes sp.
GGTTATGCGCGCAAAGACCGAGATCGAGCATACGGCATCTGGCCGCGAGTGCATCGTAATCACCGAGATTCCCTATATGGTCAACAAGGCCGAGATGATCAAGCGCATCGCAGACCTTATCAACGAGAAGAAGATCGACGGCATATCGTATATCAACGACGAGTCGGACCGTCAGGGTATGCGTATCGTGATTATTCTCAAGCAGGATGCCGTAGCCAGCGTGGTGCTCAACACGTTGTATAAGAACACTCCGTTGCAGTCGTCATTTGCGGTCAATAACATCGCACTTGTGAATGGTCGCCCGCAGCTTCTCAACCTCAAAGAGCTTATCCACCACTTCGTAGAGCACCGCCACGACGTTATCGTGCGTCGTTCGCGCTTCGACTTGCAGAAGGCCGAGGAGAGACTCCACATCGTAGATGGCTTGCTCATTGCTCAGGACAACATCGACGAGGTTGTACACATCATCCGTTCGTCGAAGACCGGCGACGAGGCGCGTACACGCCTGCAAGAGAGGTTTGGTCTCTCGGAGTTGCAGACAGCCGCAATTCTTGAGATGCGTCTGCGTCAGCTCACAGGCTTGCAGCGCGAGCAGCTGATGAACGAGCACGACGAGTTGGTCAAGACCATCAACTACCTGCGCGACGTTCTTCAAAGCGAGGATTTGCAGATGCAGATTATCAAAGACGAGCTTCAGGAGATGAAGGATAAGTATGGCGACGAGCGTCGTACCGAGATAGTATATGCTTCGGAGGAGTTCAACCCCGAAGACTTCTACGCCGACGACGATATGGTCATCACCATCTCGCACATGGGCTACATCAAGCGCACACCGCTTGCCGAGTATCGCACACAGCATCGCGGCGGCGTGGGTGCTAAGGGTAGTGCTACGCGCGACGAGGACTTCATCGAGCATATCTACGTTGCGTCGATGCACAATACGATGATGTTCTTTACGGAGATGGGCCGCTGCTACTGGCTCAAGGTATATCAGATTCCCGAGGGTACACGCTCGTCGAAGGGTCGTGCTATTCAGAATGTCATCCAGATTGACCCGAACGATAAGGTTCGCGCATACATCAATGTTAAGAACCTCAACGACAAGGAGTTCATCGAGAACAACTATATCGTGATGTGTACCAAGCGCGGTATAATCAAGAAGACGACTCTCGAAGCATACTCTCGCCCACGTACTAATGGTGTGAATGCTATCGTTATACGAGAGAACGACCAGCTCTTGGAGGTTAAGCTCACAAGTGGCAACGCCGAGATTATGATTGCCGGTCGCGAAGGTAAGGCCATCCGCTTCAACGAATCTACGGTACGCCCCATGGGTCGTATCAGCTCGGGTGTGAGGGCTATAACCATCGACGACGACAACGAGGTTGTAGGCATGATATGTATCGAGCCCGACTCGAAGCAGGATGTGCTTGTTCTCTCGGAGAATGGTTACGGTAAGCGTACCGACCTCGACGAGTACCGCATCACCAACCGTGGTGGTAAGGGTGTTAAGACCATCAACATCACCGAGAAGACAGGTAAGCTCATCGCATTGCAGGCTGTTACCGACGATAACGACCTAATGATTATCAATCGCTCGGGACTCACCATCCGCACCTCGGTAAGCCAGATTAGCGTATCGGGCCGTGCCACACAAGGTGTGAGAGTCATCAACCTCCGCGAGGGCGATGCCATAGCTTCGGTTACGGCAGTACCCAAGGCCGAGGATGAGGATGAGGCCACTGTAGCAGAGGGCACCGAGGTAGCTACTGCGGAGGTAGCAACCGAAGGAGCTCAGGAGTAAGAAGGAACAATAAGTACAAACATTTAATATTACGATTATGAAAAAGTTAGTTTTGATGGCTGTGGCAATGCTTATGCTTGCAGTGCCCGCCGTAAATGCTCAGAAGGTAAAGACCGCATCGGAGCTTGCTAAGCTTGAGAAGGCAGACGCCGCTATTGCCGATGCCAAGAAGAGCGCAAAGGCAGCTACATGGATTTCGCACGCTAAGGCCTATGCCGATGCCTACGCACTCCCCACTAAGGAGCTCGGCCGAGGTGTTCCCTCGCAGGTGCTCCAGATGAACGTAGGTCAGCCCGACGCAGTTGTCGAGGGCGAGTTTATGGGTGCTCCCTACTACGTATGTCAGTATGAGTATGTCGATGTATATGTAAATCCTCAGACAGGCATGATCGATGGCTGGAATCAGAAGAAGGCCATCAAGGAGAACCTTGCTCAGACTGCTATTGCGTCGTACGCTAAGGCTTTCGAGCTCGATCCCAAGCAGGCTTCCAAGATTATCGCCAATGCTGCAAACCTCGCTAATGCTCTTGTTCAGCAGGGCGATGCCCTCAACAACATGGGCCGCACAGCCGAGGCTTCGGAGTGCTTCGAGCTTGCTTACCGCGCACAGAGCATCACCGATGCTAAGGCCGGCGATATGAATAACCTCTTCAACGCAGGTATGCTTATGACCATGACAGCTTCGACACTCGAAGGCGAGAATGCTATCGCAGCATTCAAGAAGGCCGAGTCAATCTTTACCGAGGCTATCAACAACGGTTACAGCGATACCGAGGGTAACATCTACTACTACCTCTTCCACTGCTACTATGGTCAGAAGGCCGAGAACGCCGAGGTAGCATTGGCTAAGGCTAAGGAGGCTCTCTTGACAGGTATCAAGCTCTTCCCCAAGAACATCACTATCTTGGATGGTCTTATGCAGTTCTACACTGCCGAGCAGGGCGTAGGTGACCCCGCCGAGCTTACCGACATGGTTGAGGCATCGCTCAAGGAGAACCCCGACAACTACGACCTATGGTTCAGCCGTGGCCGCGTATATTATGCGTTGAAGGATTACGACGAGTGCATCAAGTCGTTCAAGAAGTGCGTGGAGCTTCGCCCCGAGGAGTTCGAGCCTAACTTCTACGTTGGTTTCTTCATCATCGAGAAGGCTAATGCCGAGGTTGAGAAGCTCAATTCGAGCACAAACCTCAGCTACCAGCTCTACGAGGAGAAGAATGCCGAGATCAACCTTATCTATGCCGAGGCTCTTCCTTGGTTGGAGAAGGCCTACGAGCTCAACCCCACGGATGGTGCTACTGTTGAGTACCTCAACGGTATCTGCTTCCGCTTGCGCGACCTCCCCGGCATGATGGATAAGTACAACAAGTATCACGAGCTCTATCAGAGCATGCGATAATAGAGGTTGAAAACAAAAAAATGGCAGTCCGCAGTGGCTGCCATTTTTGTTGCTTATAGTCTAAGACTAAAACTCCTCCAAGCGCATCAGTAGCTCGGTAAAGTCTGAATGAGAATCGGCGAACTCGTCGTACGAGTGCTCCGAATGGCCTGCCTCGGGGAGATCCGACACATACTTAGCCACCACAACAGGAATATTGCCATAACGCTCGGCAACCTGACATAGGGCTGCTATCTCCATATCGAAGAGGCAGTGCTTGACGCCGAAACGGCTCTTTACCTCGCGAGCAATATCGGCATTTACAAACGAGTCGCCCGTAAATACAACCTCGGGGTCGGGACCAAGAAGCTGACGCTCGTCGGTAATCTCGGGGCAGAAGCCCTCGGGGATGATGGCGTCGTGGTGGATAGCACGCGAGGGCATGACTATATCGCCCTGCTTGCGACCAAGCGATGCGGCAGCAAAGCCCACAACAGCCAACATATCGTAGCTACACTCCGCCGTGGAGAGAGCGTGGGCCAAGCCCGACGACGAGAGAGCCTTACCTATACCAATCTCGACAAGGTCGTAGTTGTTACGCAAGCCCTTAGCCTTATCCAATGCGCAGCGCATGGCGCGATACTCTCTGATGGTGGGTGCGCAGATAAGCACTCGCTTAGTCGCCGTAGGTGCATAGGCACGGGCAATGCCGAGCGATGCAGCCTCCTCTTCGGTAAAGAGCGTGCGCATATACTCCGACATAGCCTCGTTCGATGCAGCTATAGCATAGAGGCTCGGGTTACCGCACTGAATCTCGTTCAGACCGACAATATCGTCGGTAGAACTGAGCGGAAAGACCTCGCGATAGACCACAGCCAAAGCTTGACGGATATCCTCAGCCTCGACATCCTGCATTGTCGAGAGGTAGAATCCTGTTTTGCAACCGATAGGGCAGAACGACACGATGCTTCGACCAATCTTGGGGTCGAGCCTTAGATAGTAGGCCATAAGGTGCTCGATGGTGTGTACCTCGCCTGCCCCAAGAGGCGACTTAGCCATAGGGGCACGGAAGCGCAAATCCCACGAACGCACCGCAAGTTCATCGTTGATATTATATACGGAACGTAGGTAGAGTCCCGCCTCCAACGTGCGATGATCGACATCGAACGACGATACTACATGTTCTTTCATAGAAATAAGTTATTAAAAATCTCTTTTATGGGGCAAAGATAACATATTTTTTCGAGTGATTATCTATCTTTGTACTCAAATTCTCGACGCTTGAATAATAGGGAGGCGCGAGCATTGTCTTAAAGCTTGATAGTATGAAGTTTCGCACCGAGATAGAGATAGGTCCATGGCCTCGAAAGATAGATTACAGCCACCGCATCGTGAGCCTCGGCTCATGCTTTGCGGATAATATTGCAAGAGAGCTTAGCAGGCGCAAGTTTAGGGTTGTAGCCTCGCCTACGGGTATTCTCTTTAACCCTCGGTCGATAGCCGATGCCGCGATGAGCATGACGCAAGCGAGGGTGATAGACTGCGACGAGCTTATCGAGAGCGACGGCCGCTATCTGCACTACGACTTTCACTCTTCGATTTCGGGTTCGACACGCGAGCAGGCCACCGAGGCTATGAACGAGGCTCTTAGGCGCGGAGGCGAGGCTCTCAGCCATGCCGACTATCTGATTGTCACACTCGGCACGGCGTGGGCATACCGTCTCGTCGATAGTTCGAAGGTCGTTGCCAACTGCCATAGACAACCCGCCGCAAAGTTTCGTCGCGAGCTACTCACTGTCGATGAGATAGCTTCGGCCATAGAGACGCTACTCGCCTCGACATCGGCACATATCATCCTAACAATCAGCCCTGTACGACACTTAGGCGAGGGCTTGGCGGACAACTCCCTGAGCAAGGCTCTGCTACGCGTAGCAATAGAGAAGGCGTGCCAGCGTAGCGAGCGTCTAAGCTACTTCCCCTCGTACGAGATTATGATGGATGACCTGCGCGACTATCGTTTCTACGGCGAGGACTTGGTACACCCCTCCCCTACGGCGATAGCCTACATCGCCGAGAAGTTCTTCTCGGTGGCTACTACGCCTGCCACGCGGCAGCTTATGGAGCGTATAGAGCGCATAGTGCGAGCTGCCGAACACCGAGCTCTTAATCCCAACAGCCAGGCCTACCGAGAGCTATGCCGACGTATGCTTGGCGAGATAAACAGCCTTGCGGAGATAGATTTTTTGAAGGAAAAGGAGCACTTCGAGCAAATGTTACAAATAAATTTGTAAATTTGTCGAATATTTCGATTTAGGATGAAGTTTTTACGAAGATATATCTCTTTGACACTGCTGCTATCGACAGCCCTTACACTCTCAACACAGGCTTGGGCCGAAGCTCCGCGCCTTGTTGTGAACATCGTTGTCGGAGGCATGCGCCGGAGCGACCTTGTGCGCTACTACGACAACTTTACAGATGGAGGTTTCCGCCGCCTGATAGATGGAGGAGCATACTACACCGAGGCGTGGCACGACTACTCATACACCTCAACAGCCGCAGGCCTCGCAACAATCTCTACAGGAACTCTCCCTGCCACACATGGAGCTATTGGCAAGTTATGGTGGAGTCATGTCGATTCCTCGATTGTTAGCCTTGTAGCCGACGCAAAGGCCTATCCCGTAAAGTTTAGCACCGGAAGTGGCAACTACTCGCCACACCGCCTAAGCGTGCCTACAACGGGTGATATGCTTCTCTCTAAGAATAGTCTTAGCAAGCAGATAAGCATAGCTATCGACCCTCTATCGGCAATCGTCATAAACGGTCATAGCGGCACAGCATATTGGGCAGAGAAGAACCGCACTCACTGGACAACATCGTCGGCATATTGCGACGCGCTACCCAAATGGGTGGAGCAATACAACGATACCAACACCAACCGTCTATACACGCTGACACGCTGGACTCCCATATACGAGATAGCGAAGTATCACAACAGCGAGGTTGCTGTTGTTGAGGGTATCACGGGCAAGAGCACACGACTGCTGAGCGACGTAAACCTTCGTCTTGGCGACAGCGAGATAGGTCGCATGTGCTACACCCCTGCGGGCAACACCCAGCTGCTGGAGTTCGCCACGACGGCAATAGCTCAGGAGAGATTGGGTGGCGACAACGAGCCCGACATTCTAAACATCGTACTCGATACTCCGCGATATATTGCCCAGACCTATGGGCCCGAGTCGATAGAGTACGAAGATATGCTCTACCGCCTCGACAGCGACTTGGCAGAGTTTCTGCACTATCTCTACGCACAAGTTCCTCGCGCTGAGGATATCGTCGTCGTGCTCACTGCGGACCACGGCACATCACCGTCGTACAACCCCGTGGGTGGTAAGTCGCGCGATAGGTTTAACATCAGACAGATGGAGGTTATCGTAAATGCCTTCCTCGGTGCGCACCACGGCTCGGATAATTATGTGTTAGGTTATGCAAACAACTGCCTATACCTAAACCATACACAGATACGCTCTAAGAGGTTATCCATAGACTCGATACGCGAGGAGGTAGCCACCTTCCTGCTGCAACTACGAGGCGTAGCAAACGCTCTATCGACAACATCGCTACGCAACACATCGTTTGCCGAGGGTCGCAGCCGCTTGATTCAGAACAGCTTCTCGCCAACGCGCTCGGGCGATGTTGTAATCGACCTGCTTCCGGGTTGGACTACCGAAGATAGCTCGATACGCTCGTCGTCGGATGGCGGATATAACTACGACCGCAACATACCACTTATTATCTATGGCGGAGGCATCGAGGCTCGCAAAGTAGATGCAGTGGTAAGCAGTACAGCTCTATCCCCCACTCTATGCCGCATCTTAGGCATCGACGAGCCGTGGGCCACCGACCAGAGAGCTTTGGAGTTGAAATTTAGAGATAATAAGTAACAAAAGATATGACAAAGGATAAGATTCAGGAGGAGATTATCGAGGAGTTCTCGATATTCGACGATTGGTTGGATAAGTACGACTATCTTATCGGCCTAAGCGAGTCACTGCCGATGATTGACCCCGCGAAGCGTACCGAGAAGCACCTTATCGAGGGTTGCCAATCGAGAGTATGGGTAGCTGCCGAGCTTCGCGACGGCAAGGTATATTATACGGCCGATAGCGATGCCATCATCACCAAGGGCATCATTGCACTGCTAATCAGGGTAATGAATGGCCGCACAGCCGAGCAAGCAGCATCGATGGAGCTATACTTTATCGACGCAATAGGTCTCGGCGAGAACCTATCGCCCACACGCAGTAACGGCCTGCGTGCCATGATTGCACAGATGAAGCTCGACGCTTTGGTATTTACAAAAATTGAGAAGTAACCTATGACACCAGAGGAGATACTTGAGGTTGAAAAGCAGATAGTGCTTACCCTCAAAAATATTTACGACCCCGAGATTCCGGTCAATATCTACGACCTCGGACTAATCTACGAGATTAACTACGACCCCTCGGGCACGGCAGATATTATCATGACACTAACAGCCCCCAACTGCCCGATGGCAGATATGCTCCTTGCCGATATTAACCGCGAGGTGGGTAAGGTTGCAGGTGTCACAAAGGTCAATATCACGCTAACCTTCGACCCGCAGTGGGATAAGTCGATGATGAGCGAAGAGGCTCTCTTGGAGCTCAACCTTCTGTAATTGCACTATCAATAGCTGCGAGGTAGAGTGTAGGCATGACACCGGCCATGAACGACAAAGCCATAGAGTGCGCCAAGCAATTAGCCCAATTGAATGGCGTGGAGCAGTGTAGCCTATTCAACGACCTGACATATGAGCGCATGAAGCGCAAGCAGAAGGAGCTCATTAGAGTCCTTCTATCCACCAATAAGGATTGGAACCAGACAATGCTGATTATCCTCTTTCGATACATTGGAGGAAATCACAATAAGGCAGCTGCCGAGAGACTTGCTCGTATTGTACGCCACAACCCTCTTGTTCGCGAGAGTAACTCGCTGCGCTCGCTCGAAGCTTTGCTTATAGGTAGTTCGGGGCTACTCGACATCTGCGAAAATTGCGACTATATCGAGTCTCTACGCTCGGAGTTCGAGCACCTCGCCGCAAAATACTCTATTGAGCCTATGGATGCCCGCGCATGGCGACTCAGCGGCATGTATATCAACAACCACCCTATTCTGCGATTGGCTCAGATTGCAGCCTGCATGCACCGCAACTCTATATCGATGGCTAATATCCTCAGTTGCAAGAGCAGACACGACGTAAGGAGGCTCTTTAATGCCCAAGCATCTAAATTCTGGGTTGATATGTTGCAGTATAGATATAAAGGGGAGTATATCTCCAAGAACATAGGCAGCTTTACGGGTAATGTTCTCGGGATAAACTTCGTTGCCCAGATGATCTTCGCCTACGGATACTACACCCAATCCGATACGTTTAAGAGTCAGGCTATCGAGCTACTCGAAGATATACCTGCCGAGAATAATCGTTACATCACCTTTTGGAATCAATTTTCGACGGTCACAGAGAGCTCGTTGGATAGCCAGGCCCTGATTCAACTATCGCGCGAGTATTGCGAGGTGGGTCGCTGCGAGGAGTGCCCACTACGAAGGGTGGTTAGATATAAGTCCAACAAGCTCGAGAATTCGACAAACAGAGAGGGTCTCCTCAACGTGTAGCCTAACGAGAGATATAGTGCCAACAGGCGAGAGGCGACACAAAGCGTTGATACGCGGAATAGGCACTACGCACAATGGCTCGCACATCCAGCCTCTTGCATACTCTTCACTTCAACCAATACCCTAAAAAAGAGTCAGCGACGGGTCTATCCCTGTCGCTGACTATATCCTTAGATGATGGGGCTGAGTTATAATATAATTTAGCTAACCACGTCTGATTAGTAGTACTTAACCTCCTTATCTTCGATAGCCGTGAGCAAGTTGTTAGCTGCCGACGATGCTCCGATACGGAAGAGATCGGTTGTGAGCCACTCCTGGCCAAGAACCTCCTGAACAATGGTGTAGTAGAGGGCTGCATCTTCAGCTGTGCGTACACCGCCCGCCGCCTTGAAACCTACACGACGACCCGTAAGGTTGTAATAATCTTTGATAGCGTTACACATCACGAAAGCTGCCTCGGGAGTCGCTGCAACATCAATCTTACCCGTCGATGTCTTAACAAAATCTGCACCGGCAAACATCGATACGAGCGATGCCTGACGTATCAACTCGGGAGTTTTGAGAGCACCCGACTCGATAATCACCTTTAGCACCACATCGCTTGCCTCCTCTCTGAGGAGCTCCACCTCGCTTGCTGCCTCGTCGATATGTCCCGAGAGCATCATGCCCGGGTTGAGAACTATATCAATCTCGTCGGCACCATTCTCAATAGCCATAGCCACCTCCAAAGCCTTAACCTCGATAAAGCTCTGCGACGCAGGGAATGCTCCGGCAACACTTGTGATACGCAGAGGTGTACCATCAACCTCCAAGCCGACAGTCTCAACAAAGGGAGGATATACACATATAGAGGCCACATTGGGGATGTGCGGGAATTTATCTCCAAACTCGGCTGCCTTACGAGCAAAGGCCTGTACCGACTCGCGCGAATCGTTGCACGATAGCGTAGTGAGATCGATGGCCGAATAGCAAAACTTATAGACCTCCTTATTGTCGTTGTGGTTTGCCGCCATCTTAATCTTGGCAACCTCCTTGGCTACCTGAGCCTCGGTATGCGCGGGGGCATATTTCTCTAACTCCTTAGCGTAATCCATAATCACACACTTTTAGCAACACAAATGTACATCTTTTTCCGCAAATGAGCAACACTATACCCTATTTTTTTGTACAGCCCCATATTTATATAAAAAATGAGGGCGCAGCCAAAGCCGTACCCTCACACTATAACTCCTCGCCAAACTACTCGGCACGAACCCAATCCATAACACCTGCACGGTAGGTTACGGGGAGCTCGTTGAGGAAGTAGATATCGCCCGTACTTGGATTCTGCGCATATATCTCGGTGTGAACAACCTCTACACGACGAGTAATGCCATCGTTAAAGGTAGCATTGTCGGCAAACATCTCGCACGACACATTACCCGAGTCATCCATAGTGAGGACATACGAAGGAATCTCGCTATCGAAGAACTGACCAAGCTTACCATCAATCGAGCAATAAGCCAACCAAACATAGTCATAGCCGGTCTCCTTATGCTCGCCGATAATCTCGCCGTTCATGATATAGAGCGTATTGCCATCCTGCAAAGCACGCACAAACCAGCCCTCACCCTGAATACTGAAACCATTAAGCACCAACTCGTTGGGGGTAGCAGCATCGGGCATAATAGTAACATAGAACTCACTATTAACCTGGCCCATAGTCGCGTTGCCGTTATTATCGAACGAGATTGTCTCGTGCGACGTTACCTGCCAGCGGCCAACCCACGGATTTTTGCTATCCTCAATCGAGCCTACGGTCACTTTGATAGATGCGTAATCCGAGTCCAAGTAATTCGAGTCGGCAGCAGCCACAGCCTTAACCTGCACGTTGTACATACCGGCAGACAAATCGCTAAACTCCACGCGAGTATCTGTCACGCTCTGCACATCGCTCTTGAGCATCACGGTATAGCTCTCGGCATTAGCCACCTCGTTCCACACCACGGTAAAGCCCGAGTCAGTAACATCGGTCACACTCAGCATAGGAGCTGCAAGAGGCTTGGGTGCGGTATTCTTATTATCCTCATTTGACGAGCCACAACCCACAACGGCAAGCATAGCAAAGCATGCCATAAACATAGTAAAAAGGTTCTTTGTCATATACATTTTTCATTAAAAGTTAATCACACCATCCAACATCGCACTCACAACGCAGGCTCAACGCCACGAAGCAAGAATGAGACAAAGGTATAATATTTTTGGCAATTTTGCAATTTTAGCATAATTTGTCATCTAAATAGACCTAAATAATAGTATTGATACAAAAAAGATAGGCTGACCCCCGAAGAGGTCAGCCTATCTTATTGTAGTGGTAGATTATCGGTTGTAAACAACTGACATACCATTGCTCAAACCAGCAGGAGCAGCCTTGCGCTTGCTTACACCCTGAACATAACGCTTAGCGGTGGGAGCAGCCTCAGCCTTAACCATATCGATCTCGTTAGCAATGTAAACAGCGGGGAAGTTCTCGATAAGGAAGTACATTGCACCTGTGTTAGGTTCAAGACCGTAAACCTCGGTGTGGGCAGCTGTGATATTAACCTTAGAGCCATCATCGTACTCAGCCTCAGCAGTGAACATCTCGCAAGTAACTGCACCGGCATCATCCATCTTGAAGACGTAAGTGGGAAGAGGATCGCTCATGAACTGACCCTTACCCGAATCACCAATCATGAAGTAAGCAAGCCAGATATAGTAGATACCATCCTCGCTCATACCGATAACATCGCCGTTCATGATGTTGAGGCTACCCTCCTCATTAACAATACCGCGTACAGGCCAACCCTCGCCAAGAAGGCTGAAACCATCGATGATAACCTCGTTAGGATCAGATACACCGGCAATAACGTTGATAGTGAACTTGTGCTCATACTCGCCAAAGCTTGTAGTGCCATCCTGCTCGAAAGTGATAGTCTCGTGTGAAGTCATGTTCCACATGCCCAACCACTTCTTAGCAGCCTCAGAAGCCTCAGCAGCCTCAGTCGAGCACTCGTTTACTGCAAGGAACTCAAGACCCTCGTCGTTTGTTACCAAAGCGTAGAGTGTGTAGCTTGTACCACCTGTAAGGTCATAGAATGTGTAGGTAGCACCCTCTGCGCTGTTGATCTCGGCAAGGACCTCCTTCTCGTCGTCGAAACGAGAGAGGTTAGCTCTGATGTCAGCCTCGGTAGCACCCTCAAGCTGAGCAGTCTCCCAAATACCATACTGGATAGAGGTAACGCCCTCGCCCTTCCAAGTGAAGAAGAGTGAGTTGTAGGGATAGTTACCCTGCTCCTCGTCGATACCTGTGTAGAGCTCCTGAGTGAACCAATCAACACTTGTAAGACCTGTAAGCGACACAGAAATCTCAGCATAAGCCGAATCCTTCCAGTTAGAACCCTCAGCACCAATAGCCTTTACACGCAAAGTGTAATCGCCCTTGTTGAGCTTCTCGAATGTTACCGAAGTCTCGGTAACATTTTGGATGTTACCTTTAAGAACTACAGAGTAGCTCGCTGCATTCTCAACAGCCTCCCAAGCAACAGTAAAGCCTGTCTCAGTCTGATCAACAATCTCCAACACGGGAGTTGCAAGAGTACCACCCTCACCACCAGGAGTAGGACCATCGGGAGTCTCCTCACAAGCTGTGAAAGCAAACACGGTAGCAAGAGCCACCATCATCGAAAAAAACTTTTTCATCTTTTTGCGTTTTATAAAATTAGTATTAGTTGTGTTTCCTGCTCAATGAGCCACATTGCCACTCAAATCTAACGTCGCACGCCATCAAATTATTGCTAAATGCAAAAATCGCTACATAACACGCTCTCGATAGAGCTCATGACAATATAACGGTGCGAAGTTAAGAAAAAATATCTTTTTGTGCAATAGCTTTTAGCAAGATTAACGCTCCTACTACAAGATATTATAGCAATTAAAAAACGGAACCCGAGTCTAAACCCGAGTCCCGCCATTTAGCCGAGACACTACTCGACTATCTTCGAAGTGAGATTAGAGAACAATCTCACGACCGATGTGAGCACGGAGGTTCACATCCTTCTTGCAACGCTCTGCGTACGATGCATCCTTTGCAATCGCGCTCTTGAGCTCAGCAGTAGCAGTAGCAAAGTCACCCTGCTTAACAGCGATAACTGCACGGAGGTAATCAGCCTCGGCACTCTTATCGTTAGCGATATACTGCTTAGCAGCTGTGTAGTCAGCATTCATCGTAGCAGCAACAGCAGCGTTGTAACCGTCGAGCTCGGTCTGAGCAGCAGCGTAGTTACCCTCAGCAGCAGCAGCCAAAGCCTTAGTCTCCTCAGTAGCGTTAGCCGAGTAAGCCTGTGCAGCAGCTGTATCGCCACTCATAATGTTTACAAGTGCAAGGTTGTTGTTGATCTCCGAAGAGTTAGCACCAGCCTTCACAGCCTTGTCGAACATAGCAGCCGACTTCTCAACCTCACCTGCCTCAGCATAAGCGATAGCAAGGTTGTTGTAAGCAGCAGCAGTAGCATAAGTGGTAGCAGCAGCCTCCAAAACAGCGATCTTCTCGTCGAGAGTAAGCTTACCTGTTGAAGCGATGTGAAGCATCTCCATATCGTTAAGCTCAGCGAACTTACCAGCGCGAACCAAAGCAGCCATCTCATCGTCAGTCTTACCTGTGATATCCGAGCTGTTTACAAGCTGAGCACGACGAAGCTGGGGAAGAATATCCTTCTTCAATGCGCTGAATACCTGCGACATGTTCTTAATCTGCTCCTCACGCTCAGACGATGACTCATAGCTGTTCAATACCGAGAGTATAAGCTCCTTGTCCTCGATATCCGAAGCAGCAACGAGCTCCTTGAAGCCCTCCCAGTCCTCGCCATACGATGCAGCGTCGAGGGGAAGACCTACCTCCTCAAGAAGCTTCTCGGCAGCCTTCTTACCAGACTCGCTACGAGCAGCCGAAAGCTTATCGTTGAACTTCTCGGGACCATCGGGTGAAGCGTAACCATTTACATAGATATTCTGCTTGATACGATCGTTATCCTTCTGCTCAGCAGCCTTCTGCTGGAATGCTGTGAGCTCCTCGCTCGACTTAGCCTCCTTCGAGAGGTTCGAAGAGTTGATAGCGTACATGTAGTTAGCACGAGTAACCTCAGTAGTTACGTTCTTGTAACCAGAGTCCATAACCTTCATGGCCTCAGCGTAGTTGATCTCAGCCTGAAGTACGTTTACACCCTCAGCGATAACCAAACCGAATGTGCGCTTCAAAGCGTCAGCCTCGGCACCACCGGCAGCCAAGATAGCAGCCTCATCCTTCGAGGGGATAAGACCTGTGTTGAGGTTTACCAAAGTAAACTCCTTGCACTTGCCACCGGGGCACTTAACCTCGGCACGAAGCTGCAACTGGCTAACCTCCATACGGTCGTCATAGGGGAACGATGCGTGGATAGTGTACTCGTCACCACTCTTTGCATCGATAACAGTGTAGTTATCCTGAACCTTAGAGCCCTGGAAATACTGAGTTGTAGAGGCAACCTCGCCACCCTCGAATACGAGCACGGGAGTAACCTTAACTACAGCCTTGGCGTTGAAATACTTAGCGGGGAATTTAAGCGTGATATCCGCCTCAACCGAACCATTGTTGAGCTCCAAAACCTCGGGAGTGCATGTGAGCTGCACATCGTTCTGGTTCTTGGCCATCTTCTTAAAACAGTCGCAACCTGTGAGGGTAAGAACTGCTACTGCGAGCACTGCGCTCACCTTAAATAATCTTTTCATAGATGTCAAAAGTTTTTGTTAGTAAATATTTTTTCTGTTTGCTTAATCTTTATCATCTCGGGTAGAGCCCCGCGCCATACATATATATTTATATAGCGCAGGCCTATCCATTAGTGACGGTCGCGACGCGGACCACGACGCTCGCCCTCGCGACGCTCGCCACCCTCGCGGGGCTTACGCTCACGTGGCTCACGCTCTACCCAACCCTCGGGCTTGGGAAGAAGTGCCTTGCGCGACAACTTGAGTTTGCCGGTCTTCTGATCCTTAGCGATAAGTTTAACCTCGATCATATCGCCCTCGTTCAAGCCAGTCTCCTCCATAGTCTCGAAACGCTTGTAGTCGATCTCAGAGATATGAAGCAGAGCATCCTTACCGGGCAAAATCTCAACAAAAGCACCGAAATCTACGATAGAGCGAATCTTGCCGTTATACACCTCGCCAATCTCGGGCACGGCAACGATAGCCTTGATACGAGCCAACGCCGCATCCAACGCCTCCTTATCCTGACCAAAGATATCGACAATACCCTTCTCATCAACCTCGGTGATTGTGATTGTAGTGCCCGTTGTCTTCTGAATATCCTGAATAACCTTACCACCAGGGCCGATGACAGCACCAATAAACTCCTGAGGAATGGTAATCTGTACGATGCGAGGTACGAAAGGCTTGTAATCCTCACGAGGCTCGGCAATAGTCTCAACGAGCTTATCGAGGATATGAAGACGACCCTGACGAGCCTGCTCCAAAGCCTTGGCAAGCACCTCATACGAGAGGCCATCAACCTTGATATCCATCTGTGTAGCGGTGATACCGTCACGAGTACCCGTAACCTTGAAGTCCATGTCGCCAAGGTGATCCTCATCGCCGAGGATATCCGACAACACTGCCCAACGGCCTGTCGCCGAGTCAGAGATAAGACCCATGGCGATACCCGATACGGGCTTGCGCAACTTAACACCAGCATCCATAAGTGCCAACGTACCGGCACATACAGTAGCCATAGATGACGAGCCGTTAGACTCCAAAATATCCGACACTACGCGCACTGCATAGGGATTCTCCTCACCCAGCGGAACCATAGGCTTCAACGCACGCCATGCCAAGTGGCCGTGGCCAATCTCACGACGGCTAAGACCACGCGCGGGGCGTGCCTCGCCTGTCGAGAAGGGAGGGAAGTTGTAGTGAAGAACAAACTGCTCGCTACCCTGAACCAACACCTCATCCTTCATCTTCTCGTCGAGCTTAGTGCCGAGAGTAACTGTTGTGAGCGACTGAGTCTCGCCACGTGTAAAGATTGCCGAACCATGAGCGCAAGGCAGATAGTCCACCTCGCACCAGATGGGGCGAATCTCGTCGGTGCGACGACCGTCAAGACGCTTACCCTCGTCGAGAATCATATTACGCATAGCCATCTTCTGCACATCGTCGTGGAAGTACTTATGGATAAGGGGGGCCTTCTCCTCAAGCTCCTCCTCGGTATAGCGTGCAGCAAACTCTGCCTCCAAAGCGTCGAAGGCATCCTGACGCTCGTGCTTCATAGTACCGCTTGTAGCGATAGCATAAGCCTTGTCGTAGAGCTCAGTGATAATTGTCTGACGAAGCTCCTCGTCGTTAGTCTCGTGGCAATACTCTCGTTTAACATCCTTGCCGAGCTCCTTCATAAGCTCGATCTGCACGGCGCAGTGCTTCTTAATCTCCTCGTGAGCGAACTTAATAGCTCCAAGCATAACCTCCTCAGACACCTCGTTCATCTCGCCCTCAACCATGAGGATATTGTCGATAGTACCACCTACCATGATATCAAGGTCGGCCTCCTTCATCGCCTCGAATCCGGGGTTGATGACATACTCACCACCGATGCGGGCTACGCGAACCTCAGAGATAGGGCCACCGAAGGGGATATCCGATACTGCCAAAGCTGCCGACGCTGCCAAACCGGCAAGTGCATCGGGCTGAATATCTTTCTCTGCCGAGATAAGATTCACGGTAACAAAAACCTCGGCATGGTAATCTGCGGGGAAGAGGGGGCGGAGCGCACGGTCGATAAGACGTGCTACCAAAATCTCCGAATCACCGGCCTTGCCTTCGCGCTTCATAAAACCGCCGGGGAAACGGCCGCACGAAGCGTACTTCTCCTTATACTCTACCTGCAAGGGCATGAAATCGGTTCCCTCCTTGGCATCTTTTGCAGCGACCACAGTACCCAAAAGCATTGTGTCGCCCATACGTACAACCACCGAACCATCGGCCTGCTTGGCGAGTTTACCTGTCTCGATAGTAATCTCACGGCCATCAGCCAAGGTGATTGTCTTCTGTACAGCATTGTACAACTTGTTTGCTTCCATAAAAAATTCTAAAAAACCTCTTAAAAATGACGTCAAATATCGTGTAAATCACTTGATTTCGTCTAAAATGAAGGCAACACGGCTGCGTTGCCTTCATCTGTTGCACACTCTTACTTACGGAGGTTAAGTGTCTTGATAATCGCGCGGTAACGCTCGATATCAACCTCCTTAAGGTACATAAGCAACTTACGACGCTTACCTACGAGACGCAACAACGAACGCTGCGTACCGAAGTCGTGACGATTGCTCTTCATGTGCTCGGTAAGGTGGTTGATACGGTAGGTAAATAACGCGATCTGGCTCTCGGGTGAACCGGTGTCGGTTGTTGACTTGCCGTACTGGCCAAACAACTCCTGCTTCTTCTCAGGTGTCAAATACATAAAATTTAGTGTTTTATGGTGCGCATCCTTCTCTTTTCCCGAGGATTACGCTCCTGGTTCCACTCCACGACAGATTATCCTTACCTGATAATCCTGCCGGAGCGTGCGGCAAAGATAAATCTTTTTTCGCTAAATACAAAGCCTTTTTCATAGAAAAAGAGAAATTGACTAACAATATCTCCAAAATAATAAACATACAGCCATTATTTTTCAATAAAAAATCAATATATAAAACTACGAAACCCACATCTTTTTATATTCATCATCCAATCTTTTATAGCCTTTCAAAAGAAAATATATAAAATTATAATAGTTAAAATCGTTGCGAGAAAAAGATTGCATATTCAACTATTTTTCGCATAACATCGCTTTTTTCTATTGAAGAGTTGGAAATAATTGCAAATTTTTACTACCTTTGTTCTCTGATTAACAAAAAAGTTAGATGCTCAACAGTCCTCATACGATACTTCGCTTGGCAACTGCTCTACTTTTGGCGGCCGTTGCCATGTCGTGTAGCGATACCCACAAGAGCTACCTCACTATCGAGGGCGAGGCTTTGGGTACGTTTGTCGTGGTTAAGTGTGACGCTGCGGAGGAGCAGAACGGGGCGATTGTCGAGCTTATAGCCTCAACGGACAGCATCGCCAAGAGCTCGATGTCGATATTCAACCCCGAGTCGCTAATCTCGCAGTTGAACAGCAACCGAAGCGATATTGTCGATGAACACATAGCCTTCAACGTGGCTCTTGCCGAGAGGTTCAGCCGCCTGAGCGACGGAGCCTACGACATCACCGTCAAGCCTCTCACCGAGGCGTGGGGTTTTGCGGCAAAAGATCCGTCGGGCAAAGAGCCTAATATCGACTCGCTGCTACGCTTCGTGGGCTACGAGACGATAGCAATTGACGATGGGCGACTGATTAAGAGCGACAGCCGCACGCAGCTCGACCTGAACTCCATAGCCAAGGGCTACACCGTGGATTTGGTAGCCGAGGGCTTGGCGAAGATGGGCATCCGCAACTATATGGTAAACATCGGAGGCGAGATACGCTGTTCGGGAGTAAACAGCCGCGGAGAGGATTGGTCGATAGGTATCGAGACGCCGTACGAGGGCAACTTCGAGTCGGACTCTATCGAGCGCATAGTGCGTCTGTCGAATTGTGGCGTGGCAACCTCGGGAAATTACCGCCGCTACTACCTCACCGATGATGGCCGCAGAGTGGCCCACACGCTCGACCCGCACACGGGTTACAGCGTGCTGAGCGACCTACTCTCGGCAACGGTCATAGCCCCGACATGTGCCGAGGCCGATGCTGCGGCGACGATGCTTATGGCCGTGGGCTCGGAGCGTGGTGCCGAGGCCTTAGCCGCAAGGTGCAACGAGGAGTTTGGATGGGGCTACATCCTAATCTTTGCCGACGAGGATGGCTACGACATCGTGCAAAATGATGAGAACGCTTCTTTGTGGCACTAACCGAGTATAACCAGGATAGAGCAGGATAGAGAGAGATGAAGGGATTGCTGATATACAACATAAATGCCGGCAAGGGAAATATAGCACGCCGCGTGAACGATATTATCGACATCTTCCGCGAGTCGGGTATCGAGCTACGCAGCAAGCTTATCAACTTCAGCGTGAACCCCTTCGAGGGCGACGAGGATGTTGAGTTGGCGGTAATTTGTGGCGGCGACGGCACTATAAACTACGTTGTAAACTGCATGTTCGAGCTCGCGATACACCCCACTCTCGGCATAATACCGGCGGGCACGGCTAACGACTTCGCATCGTCGCTCGGCATGCCGCGCAACATACTCAAAGCTGCGCGTATGATTGCCGAGGGCAGCAACACCAAGGTCGATTGCGGCATAGTAAACGGCTACCGCTTTGTAAATGTTCTCAGCTTCGGAGTGCTTACCACAACCTCGCAGCTCACCTCCGACAAGGAGAAGCATATGGTCGGCAAACTCGCCTACATACGCGTAGGCTCTCGCGATCTGAGAACGATGCACCGCATACCCCTCTTCATTCGCATCAATGGCGAGGAGTTTAGCACCGATGCAGTGATGTTTCTCGCCCTCAACGGTAAGAGCGCAGGCCACTTTACGCTTGCACCACGAGCTACGATAGATGACGGCATGCTCGACGTGCTTATCATGGAGTACAACAACCCCGTTGTAACTTTCTGGAATATGTTGCGATACCTATGTGGAGGTAAGCCGCGAGCAGTGAGATATATGCGCAGTAACCGCATCGAAATAGTGTCGGACAGGCACGAGCGAACAGATGTCGATGGGCAGCGAGGCCCCGACTTCCCGATGCATGTGGAGTGTGAGCACAACGCCCTGACGGTACGTAGATAGAGGCAATGGCAACTAAAAATTTGTAACTAAGAGGATAGCGAATATAAAAGAGATGAAGCAGGATGGTATTAAGCGAGCTTCGATAGATAAGCTCAAGTCACGATTCGAGACGGCATACTACTCCGAGGATATGATTATCACTCCGTTGGTAATGTTCCGCGAACTCGACGACCTGACCGCCCTTATACAGGGTGTATCTATTGGTGTTACTGTGAGCGGCACAGCCAAGATTAAGATCAACGGCAAGCTCCACGAGTTGCGCCCCAACACTCTTTTTATATTCAACGAGAACACTGTCATCGAGCAGGTTAAGGCTTCGATACGCTCGTCGGGATATATGATTACCTACTCGCAGCAGTACCTCAACAGCATACATGTCGATACACAGGACCTAATCTCGATATATCACGGTTTCTTGGATGACCCCTGCGTGCAGGTTGAGCCGCAGGAGGCTGCCTACATCCACGACATATCGAAGCTCATGCGCTCGGTGCTCTGTGACTACGCACCCACGGCCAACCGCGAGAAGATTATCAGCTCGCTCTTTGCCGCTATGTTCCACTATGTTATGGGCATACTGCAATCGCACTCTCTGCCCGAGAGTGGCACGGTGAGCAACCGCACCGACGAGCTCTTCAACCGCTTCCTCGGCCTGCTTAGAGAGCATTGCAGCACGGAGCGTAGCGTCGAGTTTTACGCCTCGAAGATGGGTATCACCCCCAAGTACCTGTCGCTCATCTTGAAAAAGAAGAGCGGCCGTAACGCCTCGAAGCTTATCGACGAGGCGGTGGTCTATGAGGCCAAGCGACTGTTGAAGTACTCGGGATTGAGCATCAGCGAGATAGCCTCGAAACTAAACTTTGCATCGCAATCCTTCTTCGGCAAATACTTCAAGCAGCGTGTAGGCGTATCTCCCTCGCGATACAAAGTTTGGGATGGTCGCACCGAGGAGCATATAAGCGACGGCGAATCCCTTGGCAACTTCTTGGAACTTGCCGACGATATAGCGAACGAGGGGGAGCTCGCAAAATAATCTAATTTAAGGGGGGGGGAAAGCTCGCAAAATAATCTAATTTAATAAGATACTATACGAACAAACAACAATAACTTAACTTTATTTTTATGAAAAAACTACTAAAATCACTTGTGCTCAGCGTAGCACTGATGTTGCCCTTCGCAACATTCGCTCAGGATGGCGAAGTATTCGAGGGCAAGGTAATCGACGTTCAGGGTGGTGCTCCCGTTGAGTGGAGACTCACCGCAACAGAGAATGGCGATGGCGTTTACGAGCTTACCTTCACGGGCGATATTGCCGATGGATACCACGGCTACCCCCTAAGCGACCTCTTCTCAGCTCCCACATTCGAGTTTACTAAGGGTACTCCCGTTGGCGATATGCGCGAGACAGAGCCTACACACGAGAGCGTGGATGAGTTTGGTGACCTTGTTAAGCACTACCTCCACAAGATGGTATTCATACAGGATGTAAAGGCTAAGGCCGGCTCAACAATAACCGGTATGATCAACACCAACATATGCACCAACGAGACCAACCAGTGCCAGCAGAGCTCATTCGACTTCGAGATTACGCTCGGCGAGAGAGAGGCTGTTGTAGCTGCTGAGGGTGGTGCCGAGCAGAACAAGCCCTTGGATTGGGGTTCGCTTATCTCGGCTATCATCTGGGGTTTTGCTGCGTTACTCACACCCTGTGTATTCCCCATGGTTCCTATGACCGTGTCGTTCTTCATCAAGGGTTCGGGCTCTAAGGCTCAGGGGCGTTTCCGTGCCACGATGTATGGTTTCTTCATCATCGCACTCTACGTATTGCCTATCGCAGCTCTTATCCTTATCACCCGTTTCACGGGTGGCGACAGCGTTACCGAGGATATCTTCAACTGGCTCTCTACACACTGGATTCCTAACCTTATCTTCTTCGTAATCTTCATGGTATTCGCAGCTTCGTTCTTCGGTGCTTTCGAGATTACGTTGCCCTCGTCGCTCGTAAACAAGAGTGATGCCGGTGCTGATAAGGGTGGCCTTGTAGGTATCTTCTTCATGGCTCTTACATTGGTACTTGTATCGTTCTCATGTACAGGTCCTATTGTGGGTACTGTGATTATCGAGTCGATGAACGGCGGTATCTGGATGCCTATTATCACTATGGCAGCCTTCGCTACGGCCTTCGCCCTGCCCTTTACCCTACTTGCATGGTTCCCCTCAATGCTTAAGAACATGCCTAAGAGCGGTGGTTGGCTCAACTCGGTTAAGGTTGTCCTCGGTTTCATCGAGGTAGCCCTCGGTTTGAAGTTCCTCATGACTGCCGACCAGACCTACCACTGGGGTCTTCTCGACAGAGAGATCTACCTCGCTATCTGGATTGTAGTATTTACTCTACTCGGCCTCTACCTCTTGGGTAAGATTCGCTTTGCTCACGACGACGCTGTCGAGCACCTCTCGGTTAAGCGTTTGGCTATGGCTATCGCAGTATTCTCATTCGTAGTATATATGATTCCCGGTATGTGGGGTGCTCCGCTCAACGCATTGTCGGGCTATCTGCCTCCTATGACATCGCAGGATTACCGTATCGATGGCGAGAACTCTAACCTCAACGCCGAGGTTAAGTATGGCGACAAGCTCCACTTGCCCCACAACCTCAAGGGTTACTTCGACCTCGACGAGGCTTTGGAGGCTGCTAAGAAACAGAATAAGCCTATCTTCCTTGACATCACAGGTCACGCATGTAACAACTGCCGCGAGATGGAGACTCGCGTATGGAGCGACTCGCGCGTTAAGGAGATGCTTATGAACGACTACATCATCTGCGCACTCTACGTTGATGACCGTACAAGCCTCAACACCGAGGATTACTATACCAACAAGAATGGTTTGGTGATGACTACTCTCGGCCGTAAGAACAACGCTATTGCCGTTGAGCGTTTCGGTGTGAATGCACAGCCCGGCTACGTTCTTCTCTCGCCCGACGAGGAGGTTCTTATGCCTGTACGCGGCTATGACGCAAGCATCGAGGGCTTCATCGAGTTCCTCACAGAGGGTAAGAACAATATGTAAAAGAGGGATAACAACCTTAATAGCGTGGCTCGACGGATATGTCGAGCCACGTTTTTGTATGTTTATGCACTACTGCGACGAGATGAAGTATAAAATAAATGGCTAATCGAAAGTTGGTTTTCAACTTTTTTAGTATCTTTGTGAGTTGGTATATTTACCGCGAGAATTAACTATAAACTAACTGATATGCTAAGAAACTTAATTACTCTGATTGTTGTTGCTGCGACACTCGCCACAGCGACCACTGCCCGAGGCTCGGAGCCCGAGGCTGTGAAGCCCAACTACGCTCTTGCCGAGCAGTTCTCACCCACGAAGGTACGCCGCTTAGTACCCCAAACCTCGATACACCCCAATTGGTTTAAGGGCGAGACCAAGTTTTGGTACTCGTGGCGCACATGCGACGGCGTGAGCTACTATCTTGTCGATCCCGCATCGGGCAAGCAGAGCGAGATGTGGTCTATGGCCGAGCTTGCCGAGAAGGTAACCCTCGCCACGGGCGACGCCTTCGATGCCGAGCATCTGCCCATCTCGAATATCGAGCTTAAAGATGATAGATATGTGCTCTTCGACATCACTCCCGACGATGTGCGCGTTAAGCCTAACGACTACCCCCGCTTGGATGACGAGGGCAAGCCCGTGGTACACCACTTCAAGTGGGACTTGCAGGCTAAGGAGTTGGAGAGTATCGACTCGCGAGAGAAGCGTTATCCCGAGTGGGCAAACGTATCGCCCGACGGCCGTATTGCCGTATATCAGAAGAACAACAACCTCTGGTACATGACTACCGAGGATGTCGAGAAGCTGATTGCCGATCCTAAGGACTCGACCATTGTCGAGCACGCCATCACTACCGATGCCGTGGAGAGCAATGCCTACCACTGGTTCGAGGATTGCATCGAGCAGGTTAAGGAGGATGACCGTGTGCACGTATTCTTACAGTGGTCGCCCGACTCGAAGCACTTCGCCACAGTGCGCAGCTATACCGAGATGCTTCTCGACTTCTGGGTTATCAATATCCTCAAAGAGCGACCCGAGCTCTTCACCTACAAGTATCAGATGCCCGGCGAGGAGGGTCCCGACTTCAAGCTCGAGATTTTCGACACCGAGAAGTTCGAGCGTCGCGAGATAGCAGCAATAGATAAGTACGAACAGCAGATGCTCTTCATCTGCCCCAAGCCCATGAACAAGGCCGACCGCTATCTTCGCCCCATGCGCTCGATATGGCAGGGCGACAACGAGTCGTTCTACGTTTTGCGACAGAGCCGCGACATACAGCGCGTCGATCTGTGCAAGGTCGATGTAGCTACGGGAGAGGTTATCGAGGTTGTTCACGAGGAGATGAACACCTCTATCGAGTACCGCTATCCCTACCTTGCAAATGGTGGCAAGGAGGTTATCGAGTGGTCTGAGCGTACCGGTTGGGCGCACCTCTACCGCTACTCGGAGAGTGGCGAGCTCCTGAACCAGATTACCAAGGGAGCATGGCACGTATCCGATGTCTTGGGTGTGGATGATAGCCGCAAGGTCATCTACTTCACAGCTACGGGCTACAACAAGGATGAGAACCCCTACTACCTCCACCTCTTCCGCGTGAACTTCGACGGCTCAGGCCTCAAACAGCTCGACCCCACAGGCTTTAACGGTCAGTTCAGCCTCTCGGAGGATTGCCGCTTCTTCACAACGACCTACTCGCGCGTAGATACAGCCCCCATTTCGGAGCTCTACTCGACCGATGGTCGCAAGGTTCTCACTCTGCAAGAGACCGATATGGAGCCGTTGCTTGCAACGGGCTATAAGTACCCCGAGCCATTCGTTGTCAAGGCTGCCGACGGCGTAACCGACATCCACGGTGTAATGTATAAGCCCTACGACTTCGACCCCTCGAAGAAGTACCCCATCATCGAGTATGTATATCCCGGCCCGCAGACCGAAGCTGTTGAGCAGTCGTGGTACGGCCACTTAAACCGCACCGACCGTCTTGCACAGCTCGGCTTTATCGTCATCACGGTCGGTAACCGCGGAGGTCACCCCGATCGCTCGAAGTGGTATCACAACTACGGCTATGGCAATCTGCGCGACTACGGCTTGGCCGACAAGGTGGTTGCTGCTCAGCAGCTCGCCGCACGTCACAGCTTCATAGATATTTCGCGCGTAGGTATTCACGGTCACTCGGGCGGTGGTTTCATGTCCACAGCCGCAATACTGATGTATCCCGACTTCTTCGACGTTGCTGTATCGTGCGCAGGTAACCACGACAACAACATCTACAACCGCTGGTGGAGCGAGAAGCACCACGGCATCAACGAGAAGATAAACGAGGATGGCGAGACAATATTTGAGTACCATATTTCGCAGAATCCCGAGATTGCAAGCCGCTTGAAGGGTAAGCTTCTGCTTGTTCATGGCGATATCGACGAGAATGTTCATCCGGGCAACACGCTCCGCGTTGTCGATGCATTGATTCGCGCTAACAAGCGTTTCGATATGCTTCTTCTTCCGGGCCAGCGTCACGGCTTTGGCGATATGAACGAGTACTTCTTCTGGCGTATGGCCGACTACTTCTCGGAGCACCTTTTGGGTGAGAAGGAGTCATCGACAGACATACCTCAACTTAACAACGACATCTAACAGCCAATGAATAAGCTCATAGCAATAGTTATTACAGCACTCCTCGCTACTGCGTGCAGTAGCGGGGATGGCGATAATAAGCCGAAGCCCTTTCCCACTCGCGACAACGACAAATTGGCTCTGCAACTCGACCGTCGCCCCTTTTATAAGGGTAACCCCGAGAGCGGTGCGCCGAGCAGCGAGGTTACAAGCGAGGAGTATCGTCTTGCCTTTGGAGGCTGGGGTGCTGAGTTGCCGCGCTTCACGCTCAACTTTCCCGAGGGAGAGTATCGACGTATAATCTTGGAATATACTATGGGCTCGGTAGGCAACGGACCCGCCGACTACGACTATACCACGATGATCTTCATTGAGGATAGAGCCTCGGGCGAGAGCTTCGAGCTTATTCGCGCCTTCACCCCCTTTGGTAAGGGTTTCGATGCCGACTGGCAGAAGAAGTTCTATATCGACGTCACAGATTATCAGTCGCTTCTGCAAGGCGACGTGGAGTTCTGCTACTACTACGGTGGCTTCGATGCCACCGAGGAGCGTGCCCACAGCTTCACGCTGCGTTTCTTGCTCTACGATGGCGAGGCCAAGAGAGAGCTACTTGCTATTGAGCCTATATACGACTCGTTCAACAACTCGAACAGCGGCTACCGCGGCTGGGCTTATGGCGTTGCGGGTCACGATATCGAGAGCAACGAGCGCATGGGACTACGCGAGATTACCCTCCCCGAGGAGGCCGGCGAGATAGAACTTCGCCTCTCGATTACGGGTCACGGACACGATCAGGGCACATTCCCCGACAGGGTGGACTATACGCCCCAGAATATGGCCGAGTTTGTCGAGAATAGCTACTCGATAACCATCGATGGGCACAAGCAGGGGGCCGAGGGTCGCATCTTCTACTCCAATGCCGACAACTATTGGCAACACGGAACATACCTCTATGACCGTGCAAATTGGGCCCCGGGCAACCCCGCAAATATCCACTACTGGAACATTGTGCCGAGTGCCGATGGCTCGGGCACACTCCTTATCGACATAGACCTCCCGCGCTTCGAATCATCGTTCGACGCTCCGAATGCCGAGGGTGTGGCGCAATACATCGTCGAGGCCGACCTATTTATCTATAAGAGATAAGGCTTTTGCCCTCAAAGTGGAGGTAAAGTGGAGATAATATAATATTTTTTTGTATCTTTGCGTGTTTCAAGCCGCAAGGCTCTCAGACAAGAGCAAATGAATTAAAAAAGATATATAATGGCAGTTGAACTCAAAGATTTAACAAAGAGCGACGAGAACTACTCACAGTGGTACAACGACCTCGTTATCAAGGCAGGATTGGCCGAGAACTCGGCAGTGCGCGGATGTATGGTAATCAAGCCCTACGGCTACGCTATTTGGGAGAAGATGCGCGATGTGTTGGATAGGATGTTTAAGGAGACAGGACACGAGAACGCCTACTTCCCCTTGTTCATTCCAAAGTCGTTCTTCTCGCGTGAGGCGAGCCACGTCGAGGGCTTTGCCAAGGAGTGTGCCGTAGTGACACACTACCGTCTGAAGAATGACCCCGAGGGTAATGGTGTTGTGGTCGATCCCGCAGCTCGCCTCGAGGAGGAGCTTATCGTGCGCCCTACCTCGGAGACAATCATCTGGAACACCTATAAGAATTGGATAACATCATACCGCGATCTACCTATTCTGTGCAACCAGTGGGCCAACGTTGTTCGCTGGGAGATGCGCACACGTCTATTCCTGCGTACGGCAGAGTTCCTCTGGCAGGAGGGCCACACGGCACACGCAACAGCCGAGGAGGCGCAGGAGGAGACCGAGCGTATGATTAACGTCTATAAGACCTTTGCCGAGGAGTGGATGGGCGTGCCCGTAATCGTAGGTCACAAGTCGCCCAACGAGCGTTTTGCAGGTGCTGTCGATACACTCACCATCGAGGCACTGATGCAGGATGGCAAGGCCTTGCAGAGCGGAACATCGCACTTCCTCGGTCAGAACTTCGCCAAGGCATTCGATGTTCAATATACCAATAAGGATGGCAAGCAGGAGTATGTTTGGGCAACATCGTGGGGCGTATCAACACGCCTTATGGGTGCTCTGATTATGGCCCACTCGGACAACAATGGTCTTGTGCTTCCCCCGAAGCTTGCACCTATTCAGGTTGTCATGGTCCCCATCTATCGTGGCGAGGAGCAGAGATTAGAGGCCGTAGCCCGCTTCGAAGAGATTGCCAAGGAGCTTCGCGCGAAGGGCGTATCTGTTAAGATTGACGGTAGAGATAATGTTCGTTCGGGCTTTAAGTTTGCCGAGTATGAGCTCAAGGGTGTACCCGTGCGCTTGGCTCTCGGCCCCCGCGACATCGAGAATGGCACAATAGAGCTTGCAAGACGCGACACTCTCTCGAAGGAGATTGTGCCTCAGGAGGGTCTTACCGAACGTATCGTAGCTCTGCTCGACGAGATTCAGGCCAATATTTTCAAGAAGGCACTCGACTATCGCAACTCGATGATTACCAAGGTTGATACTTGGGAAGAGTTCAAAGATGTGCTCAACAACAAGGGTGGCTTCATCCTCGCTCATTGGGACGGCACGCCCGAGACCGAGCAGGCTATCAAGGACACAACAAAGGCTACGATACGTTGTATCCCGATGGAGGTAACACCCGAGGAGGGCAAATGCGTATATTCGGGCAAGCCCTCACCCTACCGCGTATTATTTGCTAAGTCGTACTAATTAAAGGATTAAAGAGATGAATGCTATTGTAAAAAATAACTTCGAATTTGAGGGCCAGAAAGGTCACTATGTTGGTAAGGTTCGCGATGTCTATAACATCAACGACGACTACTTGGTTATGGTCGTTTCGGACCGTATCTCGGCTTTCGACGTGGTACTTCCAAAGGGTATTCCCTTCAAGGGTCAGGTGCTCAACCAGATTGCAGCCAAGTTCCTCGACGAGACTACCGACATTCTCCCCAACTGGAAGATTGCCGTGCCCGACCCTATGGTTACCATAGGCCATCGCTGCGAGCCCTATAAGGTCGAGATGGTTATTCGCGGCTACCTCTCGGGCCACGCATGGAGAGAGTATAAGGCCGGCAAGCGTACCATCTGCGGTGTGGCAATGCCCGACGGCATGGTCGAGAATCAGAAGTTCCCCGAGCCTATCATCACCCCTACAACAAAGGCTGAGGAGGGTCACGACGAGGATATATCGAAGGAGGAGATTATCGCTCAGGGCCTCGTATCGCGCGAGGAGTATGAGCTCTTGGAGGCATATACACGCGCTATCTTCCAGCGCGGAACAGAGATTGCCGAGAAGATGGGGCTTATCCTCGTAGATACCAAGTATGAGTTCGGCAAGAAGAATGGTGTGATATATCTAATGGACGAGATTCACACTCCCGACTCGTCGCGTTACTTCTACAAGGAGGGCTACGAGGAGCGTCTTGCCCGCGGTGAGAAGCAGAAGCAGCTATCTAAGGAGTTTGTGCGCGAGTGGCTCATGGAGAATGGTTTTCAGGGTCGCGAGGGCGAGGTTATCCCCGAGATGACCGACGAGGTGGTAGCAGGTATCACCGAGCGTTATATCGAGCTCTACGAGCAGATTACCGGCGAGAAGTTTGTGCGTGCCACAGCCGATGATGTTGAGGCCCGTATCGAGCGAAATGTTAAGGAGTATCTCCTCTCGCTCTAATTAGAAATTGAAGCAGTGGGGGCCTATCATTGTGAGCAGGCCCCCATTTTTATACCCGACAATCATCTCTTGACAAATGAATCTGAAACAGACCGTACTCATTGCCTTGGCAATAGTAGTTTTAGGGTGTAAGAGCGACCAACAAGAGCTATCGGCAACACCCTCAGTGAAAATTGAGGCTACCGAGGTTGGTAGCGACCATGCCAAAGCCATCGTCACGACGAGCGATGCTACGATTGCTGCGTGGCTCTGCGAGCCGAGTAGTAGTGGTGTGCCCACTGCAACACGCGTGCTCACCGCTGGCGAATCTATAACTCCAAACCAAGAGGTTGTGGTTTGTGCCGAGATGCTCGATAGCAATAGCGACTATATCCTTACGGTAGCTGCTTTCAACGATACGCTCAGTTCGTTAGCTCATACTACGATAACCACGCTTATAGATGAAGAGAATGAGGGTGGTAATGAAAATGGCAATGAGGGTGGCAATGAAAACGGCAATGAAAACGGTAACGAAAACGGCAATGAGGGTGGTAACGACGACGAGGAGGCTGTGTCATTAGATATAGTATTTGACTTGGCTACGGCACTTAGCGGCGAGGAGTACACCAACGCCTACCTACGGCTTAGCGACACGGAGAGCGGTGGCGAGCTAGTCATCAGTCTTCCGGGCCTACCCACGGGGAGGGTTATCGCCGGAGAGTACCATGTCGAGGCTGAGAACTTCCAAAATCGCGCCGACATGCGCTACGACGCTGCGGAGAGCATAACAGCCACAAGTGGCAGTGTAAAAATCGAGCGCGACCACGACTGCTTCACGCTAACCATCCTCTTCGAAGCTATGAACTTCACCCTAAACGCCACATACCAAGGGCAGATATCGGGTCTCGACCGAGAAGAGGATGATAAGGATGACAAAGAGGAGGGCGACGATGACGAAGGTGGCGACAACGGCGAAGCAAGCTATTGGTTTACTCACGCCGAGCTGCACAAGGAGGTCATTTCGCGCTACATGGAGCTGACACTCACATCGGCCGACGAAAGCGTTGTACTTTATCTCGAAATATATAGTTACGACAACGACTTAGGATACCTCGTGCCTGGGCTATACAGCGTGAAGGATCATGGATACAAGTTCGAGGAGGGAGATATTGACTATTACTACTCTACCCTTAGGATGAACGACCGCACCGAGCACCTCGCAAGTGGCACTCTGGATGTCACACTTCAAGGAGAGTGCTACACCATGGATATCGATATAACCGACGCATCGCTGCGCACAATCAAGGCCCGCTACAAGGGTACGATAGATATCGAGTAGCAACGTTGCCAAACTCCGCAGCTCGACATAGTAGATAGAGAGAGTCCCGAAGTGATAACACCTCGGGACTCTTTACTTTGTGCGTATTAAGACGCCAAAGAACTATGCCTCAAGAGCAAAGCGCTTGTAAGCTACAACCGTTGCCTCCTTGTCGGCACGCTGGATGAACTCGCGGATAGACTCCTTCTCGCCAACAACGCACTGGTTGAGAAGCGTGTTATCCTCGAAGAACTTGCGCATCTTACCCTCGGCAATCTTCTCGAGAATAGCGTCAGGCTTGTTGGCGTTCTTGGGATCCTGCTTCATCATCTCCATCTGGATAGCCTTCTCCTTCTCAACAACATCTGCGGGGCAGTCGTTCTCGTCGATTGAGAGGGGTGCCATAGCAGTTGCCTGCATAGCTACCTTTTTAGCAACCTCCTCGTCGATAGCCTTGTTGAAACCAAGGATAGTACCAAGCTTCTTGTTGAAGTGAACGTATGATACGCAGTAGGGAGCCTCGATACGAGCGTAGTATGCGAGCTCTACCTTCTCGCCAGTCTGACCTGACTTCTCGGTTACCATCTCCTCAACAGTGTTGCCCTCAGCGTTCTTAGCGGCCAAGAGAGCGTCACGGTCTGCGGCATCAGCGGCAACAGCAACCTCCAACATAGCGTTAGCCGAAGCACCAAACTCTACGTTAGCGGCTACGAAGTCGGTCTCACATGCAAGGCAGAGGATATATGCCTTCTGGCCTACAATCTTTGTTACAACAACACCCTCGGTAGCCGTACGGTCCGAACGCTTTGCTACAACCAACTTACCCTTCTCGCGGATGATATCCTTTGCGCGCTCGAAATCGCCCTCAGCCTCCTGCAAGGCCTTCTTGCAATCCATCATACCTGCGCCGGTCATCTTGCGGAGCTTCATTACATCAGCTGCTTTGATTTCCATAGTATATCTTAGTTTTTTTGTTCGTTAATAATTCTTGCAATAATAAAACCAAGGCGAGCGGGCAACTGCCAACCCGCCTTAGGTCTTAATCTTTACTCCTCCTGAGCCTCAGTAGCAGCTACAACCTCGGCAACAGTAGCCTCCTCAGCATCAACAGCAGCCTTTACAGCCTTCTTGATGCGGGGCTTAGCCTCCTTCTTTGTAGCGGCCTCAGCAGCCTCAGCCTCCTGAGCCTCCTTCTCCTTCTCAAGCTTGCGCTCCTCAGCACCCTCAGCAATAGCACCGCACATCACGTCGAGGATGGCAGCGATTGACTTGGTTGCATCGTCATTTGCCGGAATAACGTAATCGATGTCGGTTGGATCACAACAAGTATCTACCATGGCAAATACGGGAATGCTCAAACGCTTAGCCTCCTTAACGGCGTTCTGCTCCTTCTGCACGTCGATAACGAACAATGCAGCGGGAAGACGGTTAAGGTCAGCGATAGAACCGAGGTTCTTCTCGAGCTTTGCACGCTGACGTGCAATCTGGAGCTTCTCGCGCTTTGAGAAGTTGTCAAAAGTGCCGTCGTTGGTCATCTTGTCGATGGTTGCCATCTTCTTAACGGCCTTTCGTATAGTGGGGAAGTTTGTAAGCATACCGCCAGCCCAACGCTCTGTAACGTAGGGCATACCTACGGCTGCTACCTTCTCGGCAACAATCTCCTTAGCCTGCTTCTTAGTTGCTACGAACAATACGCGGCGACCGCTCTTTACAATCTGCTTCATAGCAGCTGCAGCCTCGTCCAACTTGATAACAGTCTTGTGGAGGTCGATAATGTGGATGCCGTTCTTCTCCATGAAGATATAGGGAGCCATTTTGGGGTTCCACTTTCTCTTCAAGTGACCGAAGTGTACACCGGCCTCCAAAAGTGTATTAAAATCTGTACGTGACATTTTCTTTAATTTTTTAATCGTTTTACTCTTTTTATCAACCTGCGAGTAGCAACTCATGTTGTTCTCGCGGGTTTTCCGCAACCGGGCAACCAGCGTGGCAGCACCCCCTGTGCAAGTCTCCAAATATTATCTTCTGCCCTACACCGCCGCTCGCGCAGCATATATAGTATATATAGGAGTAGTCCGCGAGGTTTTGTAACCCTGATTGTGCTTTGTTTTTGCCGAAGTGGGTCGTGTAAGGATTAACGCTTACTGAACTGGAACTTACGGCGTGCTCCGGGCTGACCGGGCTTCTTACGCTCAACCTCACGCGAATCACGCATCAGGAAGCCGTTCTTCTTCAATACAGGGCGCATCTCTGCATCGATCTGGCAGAGAGCACGGGCAATACCCATACGGGCAGCCTCGGCCTGACCCTTGATACCACCACCTACGAGGTTGATAGTAACGTCATAGTTCTCCAATGTGTTGGTTACGAGCAGGGGCTGCTTAACCTCGTACTGAAGAATATGAAGGGGGAAGTAAACCTCCAACTCCTTGTGGTTGATTGTAATCTTACCATTGCCCGGCTTCACGAATACGCGAGCCACAGCTGCCTTACGGCGACCTACGGTGTTTACAACTTCCATAATTCTTACTTAATCTCGTTTAACTTAATCTCCTTGGGGTTCTGTGCGGCGTGAGGATGCTCAGCACCTGCATAGACCTTCAAATTCTTCATGATTGCCTCGCCCAAACGAGTCTTAGGCAACATACCGCGTACTGCGTGCTCAACAACAAACTGAGGCTTCTTGTCGGTTGTCAAGAAGTCAGCAGGTGTAGCAAAACGCTGACCGCCGGGGAAACCGGTGTAGCGAGTATAGACCTTATCGGTCATCTTTGCGCCCGTAAGCTTCACCTTATCCGCATTGATTACGATAACGTAGTCACCGCAATTGGTGTGGGGGGTGTAGCTGGGCTTGTTCTTACCGCGCAGAATCTTTGCAACCTGCGAAGCAAGACGTCCCAAAATCTCGTTCGTAGCGTCAATCACGAACCACTCCTTCTGAGCGTCCTCTGCCTTGACCGAGATAGTCTTGTAGCTTTTTGAATCCACTTTTGTTTACGTTTAGTTAATACTTAATTTATTGTAATCCAATCCTGAAACCATGATTTCAGGCCTGCAAAGATACTAATTTTTCGGGATATGCAAATTGAGTCACAATCTTTTTTTTTAGTAGTTTTATTAGTTCGCTGTCTTTCAGGCGTTTAACATATTTTGCAGCGTAGTTGCAGAGCTCGCCAAAGAGACGAAAAAGGTCGCTTGATATGGCCGCAATAATAAAGGCAGGCTAAAACGCTGTTTAGCCTGCCCCACTAAGCTATGAGAAATAATAAAACCCAAATTAAAATACTCTCTCCATAGGCTTAATTATAATTCGGTGCGATAGTCGCTACTACCATATATCTGTGGCCTGCAACTTCGCTCGCTGTGCCATCCTCGAAGAGGAAGAGCTCGCCGTCGAATACCGCCACCTCATTATCCCAGAATAGGAGCTTTGCGGCATACTCGTAGCCGCTATCCGAGCTCTTGGTGTAGAGCGTATCGCTCTCGGCATCGTATCGACATGCGGCGGTAACACTGTTGTTATCCATTGTTGCGTGACGTCTGACGATTGTGGTAGTCTCGCCCTCGAAGTGCCACAAAAAGTTCTCGAAGGTGTTGATACTCCACATATCTACCCAGCTCTCGGTGTCGTTGCTGTAGCGTAGCTCCAAATTGACAAAGAGTTTGCTATTTTCGAGAGCCTCGATAAACGAGCTGTCGTCGATAGCCTCGCTCTGCTTAGCCACTATCTGCTCGACCTCCAATATGGGATTCTCGATTTTAGCTATAAGCTCGTCGCTGAGGGCTCTCAGGTCGTTATCGAATCGATACTTAACCAAGCATCTGTTGAACTCACCGTAGGTAGAGTATTGATAACCACGGATGTTCTCTCCATTGCCAAATAGTGCGCCATCGAGGATTAGTGTATCATCGTTGAAATACAACACCGTAGCTGCGAGCTTTGTTTTGCCATCGGCAGCCACCGTATATAGTGTGTTGCTATCGGCGTCGTACTCATACGACGAGTTTATTACGAAGTATGCTCTGCTAACGGCGTAGTGATTGTTGCTGATTGATGCATCGGTCTGTGACACTGCGGCGCAGCTGCCATCCTCGCTAAATGATATTGCGTAGGCAGCATTTACTCCACCTCGGAGATACTGACCCTCTATCCAGCACTTCTTCTCCTTGTGAAAGATGTAGTCGTCGGTGCCCGACGCTGTTTTCATTGCCTTGGTGTTGAGAGCCTCGATTAACGCTTCGTCGTCAATCTCGCCACTCTGCGCAGCTATCAACGTATCGAAATCAGCAGGGAAAGTGGGGTTGTCTATAGGACCATTCGCCTCGTTGTTACATGCTACTAAACCACATAGAAGCAGTGCAAAAAAGGTAACTCTTTTCATAACATTACAATTTTATTGATTTATAATTAGACAAATCTTTTTCGCAAAGATAGCAAAAAAAATGTTCAATAAACAAAATTTAGTGATTATTCCTTACAAATAGTATATATTATAAATTAAACCGTAATTGCCCAAGAAATTATAATCAAGTAAGTTTATGTTCTCTTGATCATACTCTTCTGCTTCAGATGTATCAAAGACACCGTAATTAAACCATCCGTCACACGCACCTCCATATCCCCAATTATTATGGAGCAACTCTGTGCGCTCGACCGTAGAGTGTGAGAATATATACTCAGGCTCTCCACCAACAGGGAATCTCGGGTCGTAATTAGGATTAGCAACATAGTAGTTTACGCCAAATGCCTCCTCATGGTAACCATCGATTACCCAAGCATGGCTACTTGGGGGAGTACCACCAGCAATGTATAGAGGTCTTCTAACATCCAAGTTGTCATATATTTTATTCTTTATAGAATTATCGTTCCAACTAATGTTTGATACAAGTGTTGCATTAGAATAGCCAAGTTCCCTTAAAACGTTTAACGTACTTTGATCAGTGCCAATACCCGTTATAGGGCCTGTTACCCAAGGTCCTGTCACACCTAAATCTATTAACTCTTGGCGGTGTCTATATGCTATTTCATACAACACAGCACTCAAGCTTAAATAATTGCAACCGCAATCACAATCAGTTTCACTGTATGCAGAAGAAAAAGAGTTATCATGCCTTAAAATATTAGTCCACGGAATAGATAAAAATAGGTTGTTAGTACCTGTCATTTGTAATACAGCCGGTTTCTTGTGAAATGCCACTAATTGCCCGGTAGCAACAGTAGCACATGCAACTGAACCACTATCAAAGCTTATTCCATAAATTCCATATTGTCCCCACTTAGTTGTCAATAGAGGCTCCACCCTATTATATATATCTACCGAATCGACTATATAACCCGGAGTAGGCGTGATAGGATCAATAATGGGTGGGAGAATAATCGATAACACCTCGATTGTATTATTCATATATTCATCAAAAGCATCTACTCCCGTGGGCTCACCGTAGGTATAGTTTCCGCTCTCGGTTACCGCAACAATCGGGTCGTGGCGTTCATCAGCTGCCACAACGCTGAAACCTGCATTATCTTCAAAGTTGAAGATATAGACAACGGGGTCGTCACTTGCAACGCCGCTGCGTGTCGAAGCAAGACGCACAGTCTCACCCCTTCCTTTGATAGCACGACGCTTTGTTGTTCTGGTGTTATCCTTGCTTTCGAGCAAATCAATACTCTTTTCGGCAATAGCCAGAGCCTCGTCGTACGAACGGATGTGATCTGCAACCTCCTCGAAGGTTGTTTCGTTCTGCAATGTAGCCACATCGCTAAAATCCTGCTGACAGCCGACAGCAACCATTGCTGCCAATGCTGCAAATAGTCTAATTTTTTTCATACATATATCAGTTAATAGTTATGGTAATTATAATACAAACTCTCCTGTGTAGCTAGCTTTATCGGTATCTATCGAGATTATATAAGTGCCGCTATCATCCGAGGCATACACTTCCGTTGAGCCCACTCCGCTATACGACGCATACCAAAAATCTCCCGTATTGATATTGAACACCTCGATATCGTAGTCGCCACGAAGTGACTCAGGAGAGACCGAGCGGATAAACTCTAACGACTCTGACGGGTGATCCTCGACAGATGTGAGCACCTGCTCGACAACAGCGATAGAGGCTCTATCGCTACGACACGAGAGCGATAAAAGAGCAATAACAAGGAGCGGAATGAGTCTGAAAAGAGTCGGCATGGGCAGCAGGTTAATAGTTAGAATCGAAACAATAGCAAAGGGATTACACTCGAATAGTACAAAGGTACGAAAATATATCGATTTTGCAACAGCCAAGTGTAATAAAAGAGCCATAGCAGACAACAAATGCGATATGTCGTTGCAAAGATTTTGCATTGATGTTAAAATTGTGTTACATTTTTTTTGAGCTATTGCATACTATTTTATCTTCTTATACTTTTGCCTCAGGAAACTAAAAAAACGTAGAAAACAACTATAATAAAATAGACAAAAACTATGATGCAAGCATTGACTCTACTTGGTGCGCTCGGAATGTTCCTCTACGGAATGAACCTCATGAGCGCAGGATTGCAGAAGGCAGCAGGCAGCAAGATGCGCAGCTTCCTGACAGCAATGACGTCGAACCCATTCAAGGGTGTACTCACAGGCCTCGGCATTACCACGGTGATACAGTCATCGTCGGCAACAACGGTGATGACCGTAGGTTTTGTTAATGCAGGACTCTTAACGCTATCGCAGGCCGTAGGCGTAATCATGGGTGCCAATATTGGTACGACTGTTACGGCATGGCTTGTCTCATTACTCGGTTTTAAGGCCGACATATCGCTCTTTGCTGTGCCTCTGATGGCCGTAGGCTTCATCCTCAGCCTCTCGAAGGTCGATAAGCGTCGCCACATAAGCGAGCTTATCGTGGGCTTCTCGCTCCTCTTCCTCGGCCTGTCGTTGATGAAGGAGTCGGTGCCCGACTTGCGAGAGACCCCCGAGGTGCTCGCCTTCATTCAGGATTGGACAAGCTACGGCTTCGGCTCGGTGCTCATCTTCCTCCTCTTCGGTACGGTGCTGACACTCGTCTTGCAGTCGTCATCGGCGACTATGGCCCTCACGCTTATCATGGTGAACATGGGTTGGATACCATTCGAGATGGGTGCAGCGATGGTGCTTGGTGAGAATATCGGTACGACAATTACGGCAAATATCGCTGCTGCGGTGGGTAACGCCAATGCGCGACGTGCAGCTCTTGCCCATACGCTCTTCAACGTATTCGGCGTATGCTGGGCTCTTGCGCTCTTCCGCCCCTTCCTTATGCTTGTGGGTACGATAATAACGTGGATGGGTCTGCCTAACCCGATGGATATTGCGCACTCGGCAGAGCTTGCGATTACCCCCGATGAGGGTATGGCGACGCTCTATGGCGTGTCGATGCTCCACACCCTCTTCAATATCTTCAACGCCCTGATATTGATATGGTTCGTGCCCCTGATTGTGAAGATTGTGATGTTCGTGATTAAGGATAAGAAGGGCACAGAAGAGGATAGCGTGAAGCTCAAATATATCAACGCCGGCCCCTTGGCAACAGCCGAGCTCTCTATCGGTCAGGCTCGTAACGAGGTGGTGCATTTCGCCGAGATTTCGCAGCGCGAGGTGGGCTTCATTCGCTCTGCAATAGCAGCGAAGAGCGATAAGGAGTTCGAGGATATGCGCTTGAAGCTCGTGAAGTACGAGGAGATTGCCGACCGCATGGAGTATGAGATAGCATCATTCCTCAATGCCCTCCCCGACGATAGCATCAGCGAGGAGACGCGCGACGAGGGTAAGCGCATGTATAAGGTCATAAGCGAGCTTGAGAGCCTCGGCGACTCGGGCGAGGCCATAAGCCGCATACTCTCACGCCGCAACAGCCACAAGCGCACCTTTACCCCCGAGCAGGTGGCAAAGCTCGACAAGATGCTAAACGCCTTAGACCGCGCCTACGAGGTGATGATTGAGAATCTTAAAGCCGAGAAGTTCGAAGAGATAGGTCTCCGCATGGCTACCGACTGCGAGATTGAGCTTAACGAGCTGCGTAACGAGATTCGTGAGGAGGAGATACGTCAGATTGAGTTGGATGGCGCAAACTACCACTCGAGCGTCTATTACCTCGATACCGTATCGGAGATCGAGCGCATGGGCGATTTCATAATCAACATCTCGCAGGCGTTGAATAGATAGCGAGAGGGCAGAGGGCTGTAAAGAGCCATCCCCAAGAGCCCATAAACGACGAGCAGCCACCGAAATCGGTGGCTGCTCCTATTGCAAATAATAAGTTGTTTCGCTATCTTTGTGCCGTCACATAATATTGCGACAACAATTGCGTTAAATAGAAAAAAGAGATAACTATGACAAACTATGCATCTTCAACGACAACCACCCAAGCTATGGTGTCGTCACTTTTTAAGAGCCTCTATATGCAGATGGCCGCTGCACTTGCCGTTACAGGACTTACGGCATACTTCCTGTCGCAGTCAGCACCATTTTGGAACATGCTGGCCGCAAATCCCTCGTCGATTTGGTTTATCATCATCGCCCAGCTCGGCCTTGTAATATGGCTCTCGGCACGCGTTATGAAGATGTCGATGGGCGCGGCAACAATAATGTTCATCCTCTACTCGGTGCTTACGGGCGTTACGCTGTCGTCGATATTCTTGGTCTATAACATCGGCACTATTGCCACCACATTCTTTGTTACGGCGGGCACATTCCTCGCAATGAGCCTTGTGGGATACCTTACTCGCATGGATCTGTCGCGTGTGGGCAACGTGCTCTACATGATGCTTATAGGCCTGATTATAGCCACGCTCGTAAACCTCTTTGTCGCCTCGACAACACTCTACTGGATTACGACATACGCAGGTGTCATTATCTTCGTGGGTCTTATCGCTTGGGACACACAGAAGCTACGCACACTCTTTGTGGAGTATGGCACGACCGACGAGAGCGGACAGAAGCTCGCACTGCTCGGAGCACTCACCCTCTACCTCGACTTTATAAATCTCTTCCTCTACCTGCTGCGCATCTTTGGCAGCAACCGCGACTAAGAGGCACTAAACAAGCGACCGAAAAACAGGCTATCGCTCTAAGTAATCGACAAGCATAGGTCGAAGCACCGAGGCCCACACCTCGTAACCCTTGCGATTGACGTGCAGTAGGTCATCCTCGAAATAGTCGTTATTCACACTGCCATCGGCACTGAGGATTGGGGTATTCACATCGACGAAGGTCACACCCTCGGCATAGGCTGCATAGTCGGCCATAAGGGCGTTAAAGAGGCGATGGTCCTCGCGCTTAGCTGCGCGGTTCTCGTTGAACTTGATAGATAGAATAAATATCTCCCTACCAGGGTAGTCGCGTTGCAGACGCTCGACAAGGAGTCGATATAGGTCGAAGAGCTGCGTGGGGTGCAGGTCGTGCCCAAAACCGCCGAGATCGTTATCGCAGTAGAAGACAAAGGCGCGAGGATTGTAGTCGGCAAGCACCGTATGGTAGTTATAGTGTATATCGCGAAGCATAGCACCGCCATAGCCACGATTTACCACCCTCAGAGGCGACATATCCTCGGCAAGCGTGCGCCATAGGCGTATCGATGAGCTGCCAAAGAAGAGCACATCGCACTCCTTATCCTCCGTAGCGGCCCTATCGCGTAGCTCCTGCACATCGTTAGTGTCGTAGCGCAATATCCACGCCATATCCTCGGTGTAATCTACGGGCAACGACGCCTTGATATGGTACAAATCTATCGCTCCGGCCGGCTCTACAACACCCACCTCGCCTGCGGGCACTACCCTATCCGCGCTACCGCAACCCACAACGAGGAGGGCGGCCACAATGCATAACATCTTACTTCTCATAATCTTTCTATTTTTGGTTAGTTCACGACCCTATCCGAGTGCCCATTGCACAGAATAGGCACTACCAGACGACCAAGTTACAAATAATTTTCAAGAATACAAAACGAGGGGGGGGGTGCGTGCACCACAAAGAGTAGATAATGAATATTATTATTGTTATTCCAAAGGAGCTATTTATCAATTATCAAAAAAAAAGAGTGTAATATATTATAGTATCACAAACAATAGTCGAATAATCAAATATATGCAATCGACACATATGAATTACTCTAAGGCGAGAGTATGCAGACAAGCAAAAAAAGCATTATCAGTTGGGGAGAGACTCACCGAACGGATAACACTTCATTTATAAAATTTAGAGATTGTACAGAGAAATTTCTCTCATAGTAGCCCCTCCGGGACTCGAACCCGGATTTAAGGTTTAGGAAACCTTCGTTCTATCCCTTGAACTAAAGAGCCAAACCGAATTACAAAGATAACACAAAATTCGCAAATATCAACTCAGATGTGGCAAAAAGCGATTATTTATGCTCTTTATAGCACAATCAGCAAATTAGGGCACATACCTTGTGGAAAAATTTTACAAACATTTTTTGATTATCAAATATCATATACATCATTGATTATTAGCAATTTGAAAAATAATACTCTTTTGAAATAGATGTGGGCGCATGAGAAAATTGGTTGAAAATTGCAGATAGTCACAAAAAAGTTGTATCTTTGCACCGTTGAAAGTCATAAAACATTCCAAAACAGAATCGTTATGTTGGAACAAAACTTAATAAAGATTTACGAGCAGAGCTTCCGCAACAATCGCGAGATGGCGGCCCTGACCGACTATTTCAAGGGCGAGACCTTCTCGTACTATGAGATGGCTAAGGAGATTGCCAAGCTCCACCTTATGTTCAAGGAGGCGGGCATCGAGCCAGGCGACAAGATTGCCCTCATAGGCCGCAACAACACGCGCTGGTGCATTAGTTATATAGCTACCATTACCTACGGTGCGATAATAGTCCCCATACTTCAGGACTTCAACCCCAACGATGTAATCAACATCATCAACCACTCGGAGAGCCGCCTACTATTCCTCGGCGACAACTTCTGGGATGATATCGAGGGCGATCAGATTCCATGTATCGAGGCGGCATTCTCGCTGACCGATTTTCATGTAATCTACGAGAAGGAGAGCAAGCGACTCACCGACTTTATGAGCAATATCATGATGCACTACCGCGAGGCATATCCCCGTGGCTTCAATATCGACGATATACACTACCCCGAGATATCGAACGATAAGGTATGCCTTCTGAACTACACATCGGGCACGACAGGTTCGTCTAAGGGTGTTATGCTTACCGTGAACAATCTCACTGGTAACATTATCTTCGCTATGGGTATGGAGAATCCCGAGACCGGCGACTTCTTCTTCCGCAAGGGTGGCCGCACACTCTCGTTCCTCCCTTTGGCACACGCCTACGGCTGTACCTTCGATTTCCTTACTCCGCTGGCATGTGGCGCACACATCACATTGCTTGGCCGCATACCTTCGCCCAAGATTTTGGTCGAGGCTATGAAGGTTACACGCCCAACAATAGTATGCTCAGTGCCTCTTATCCTCGAAAAGGTCTATCGCAAGAGTATCCTGCCGATGTTGGAGAAGGGCCCCATGAGTATCGCCATGCGTATTCCACTTATCAATACGGCTATCTACTCTACCATCCGTGCTCGACTTATGGAGCAGTTTGGTAGTTGCATCGAGCTATTCATTGTAGGTGGAGCAGCTCTTAACAGCGAGACTGAGGACTTCCTGCGTAAGATTAAGTTCCCCATTACCGTAGGTTACGGCATGACGGAGTGTGCTCCGCTTATCAGTTTCGAACTTCCCACGCTCTTTAAGCCGGGCTCATGCGGCAAGGTGCTTCCCAAGCTCTTGGAGGCACGCATCGACTCGCGCGATCCTAAGAATGTCCCCGGCGAGCTCCTTATCAAGGGTGAGCACGTTATGCTTGGCTACTATAAGAACGAGAGTGCCACGAAGGCCGTATTGGAGGCGGATGGGTGGTTGCATACGGGCGATATGTGTACTATGGATGACGATGGAACCCTCTATATCCGTGGCCGTTGCAAGACTATGATCCTCTCAGGCTCGGGTCAGAATATCTACCCTGAGGAGATTGAGGAGCGTTTGAACAACCTATATATGGTTGCCGAGTCGCGTATCATCGAGAATAATGGTCGCCTTACGGCATTGGTTGTTCCCGACTATGAGCTGGCAAATGCTGAGGGTGTCGATATGGATAAGCTTCCCGAGATTATGGAGCAGAACCTCCAGCAGCTCAACACTATGGTAGCATCTTACGAGAAGGTTGCCAATATTGTTATCCACCGCGAGGAGTTTGTCAAGACTCCTAAGCGCAGTATCAAGCGTTATCTGTATAGCGCAGAGCGTCTTAACCTGGGATAATGGCGAGTGATAAATGACGAGATGGAGGCTGGCTAAGTTACTTATAGCCAGCCTCCTTTCATGGTATGGGTGGGTAGTTTTTGTGTATATGTTGGTATAGCTTCGCTTATTGGGTATTTGGGGGTAGTTGTCGGTACGGCCTGCGGACTTGATGGGTTTTGTGGGTTACGAGGGTTATATGGGATTATGCCTATCTAACCTATCTGACCCACTCTAACCTATTTTAACCCATTTGACCATCTGACCTATCAACGATAGAGAGGCTGAGAGTGACAACTTACCGCAGCGCACTCAATTTGTTGTCAGAGTGGTGCAGTAGTGGCGCTGACATGAGAAATGGCGGATGGGACATACTTGACGTATTTCCCATTCGCCATTTTGATTGAAGCGTCGCTAATGCGCCGCTATCACAACAAATTAAATTTGGTGTCAAAAGGGGTTAGGCTTGGTCTCGACATGAAATTGGCTC
>JAZNDK010000046.1:0-6700 GCA_045588005.1 Alistipes sp.
TCACGATGTTGTTGATGTGGTTGATGGGGTAAGATACACGAGTGTTCTCGGTACTGACTTATCTGCGAAGTCGATCTTGCCGTTCTCGTCTACTGTTACGTTCTCCAAGAGTGCATCGCGGCGGATAGCGTTCCAGATGTCGGGCTCGTTCTCCTTCGAGAGGTTGATAACCTTAGCGTAGCAACCACCCTCGAAGTTGAATACACCATCGTCATCCCAGCCGTGCTCGTCGTCGCCGATAAGCTGACGCTTAGGATCTGTCGAGAGGGTAGTCTTACCTGTACCCGAAAGGCCGAAGAAGATAGCTGTCTCGCCCTTCTCGTTAGTGTTTGCCGAGCAGTGCATCGAAGCCATGCCCTTCAAGGGAAGAAGATAGTTCATGTATGAGAACATACCCTTCTTCATCTCGCCACCATACCATGTGTTGATGATAACCTGCATCTTCTCTGTGAGGTTGAAGACAACGGCAGTCTCAGAGTTAAGACCGAGCTCCTTGTAGTTCTCAACCTTAGCCTTCGAGGCGTTGAGTACCACGAAGTCGGGCTCGCCATAGTTTGCCAACTCCTCCTCAGTAGGGCGGATAAACATGTTCTTTACGAAGTGTGCCTGCCAAGCTACCTCCATGATAAAGCGAATCTTGAGGCGTGAGTTCTCGTTAGCACCGCAGAAGGTATCCACAACGTAGAGCTTCTTGTTAGAGAGCTCCGATGAAGCGATCTTCTTAAGCGCAGCCCAGCACTCCTGAGTTACAGGCTTGTTATCGTTCTTGTACTCCTCAGATGTCCACCAGATGGTATCCTTAGTGGTGTCATCCATAACGAAGAACTTATCCTTAGGCGAGCGACCTGTATATACGCCTGTCATCACGTTTACTGCGCCCATCTCGGTTACAACACCCTTGTCGAAACCGGTAAGCTCAGCCTTGGTCTCCTCCTCGTAGAGTGTCTCGTATGAGGGGTTATAGACAATCTCCTTAACGTCGGTAATACCGTACTTTGATAAATCAATTGTTGCCATAATCTAATATATTTAATTTAACACAATATTATAATACTCTGTCATCTGTTACTGAGCTAACGACCTAAGAAAAATCTTATTGCGAGCCCACAGTATTTATCCTCCATTTTGAACAAATACGGTGCAAATGTAAGAAATAATTTCGTACTGTGAAAGTTTTAACACAAAATTTATTAAAAAAATTTATAATTTCCAATAAACTCTCTTTTCCACTCAAAAAATGTTGTTCGAGTAGTTGCGAATGCCGAAAATTCGCGCCTCTGGTGGGTTTGATTAGATTATATATGGCATAGTTTGTGTTGAAAAATTTGTGGATTCGAAAAATAGTAGTACCTTTGTACTGTGTTTCGAAAGGGTTCTGATCTTATAAGGATTGGAATTCATTATTTTTTTATGTGTGTGCCAAGCGTAGTCTTTGGCGCGTACAATGTTTTTTAGAGAGTAAGTAATATAAAATATAACTAACTATGAGTTCAGAAATTATCTATCTAACGGCCGAGGGCATGAATAAGCTCAAAGAGGAGCTTAACCATATGTTATCGGTGGAGCGACCCGCTGCGGCTGCGGCGATTGCCGAGGCACGCGATAAGGGCGACCTCTCGGAGAATGCCGAGTATGATGCTGCGCGTGAGGCGCAGGGCCTTTTGGAGATGCGTATAGCTCAGCTCGAGCATACACTATCGAAGGCTCGTATCATCGACGAGACTAAGATCGACACCTCGAAGGTGCAGATTCTCAGCCGTGTGAAGCTCCTTAACCACAACGTAAAGCGCGAGGTGGAGTACACCATTGTATCGGAGAACGAGGCAAACCTTCGCGAGGGTAAGCTCGCCATCGGTACACCCATCGCTAAGGCTCTGCTTGGCAAGAAGGTGGGCGATATTGTCGAGGTTCAGGTGCCTGCCGGTTTGCTCAAACTCGAGATACTAAACATCTCGATCTAAGCACTATTTGGTCGATAAATAAGGGAACGACTCGGGTGTTGGCTTATCTCCACCCGAGTCGTTCTCTTATTTTATGGGGCTTATCCCCAATTATTAGCTCTCTATCCCTAATTCAGTTAGTATTGGAGTGATTATTTCATTGAAAGCCTCTTCTGCATACACCTCCGATATATCATACTCTTTGAGCTTCTCTTTCATGCCCTTCTTTACACCATTTAAGAACGGTTCTAAATTATCCGAATCTAAATATGTTAATTCAACTATGCTGTTTACCAAATTTTCAATGACAGTATCTGTCACCTTTTCATTATCTTGCATAATGCCCTTTACTAACTCTTTGCCTATCCCGACACCCTTGTCGTATGGAGAGTCCGAAGCTGCGAATGCAATGGTGCAAGTCATCACAAGCATCATAGCCAACATAAATAACTTTTTCATAACAGTAAATATTTATAGTTAAATTTACATGCTCTACTTACGTCCATCGAAGTAGTAGGGGGCGTAGTTCCAACCGCAGGCGTCGTAGAACTTACGCATACTCTCCATACGCTTGCGGATGGTTGCCTGATCTCGGCGTTCCGTAGCCCACTGAACCTCCGACATGGCGGCAAGGCGCGGAAGGAGCATAGTCTCAATAGTTGCCATATCCTTAATATACTCGCTCCACATATTACACTGAGCACCAATGATATGCTTGCGCTCCTCGGGTTCAAGACCCTCGTAGGGGTCCCACTCATAGACCATCTCGAAGGGGATATATCCGCCAATATGAAGGCCCTCGCCCTCGCGGCTCTCGGTCTGATAGAAGTTGAAGTAACATAGCTTCATAGGTGTCATGACAACATCGTTGCCACGCTGTGCTGCGTAGATGCCGCCCTCGATGCCGCGCCACGACATGACGGTAGCTGTGGGTGTCACGCCACCATCCAAAATCTCGTCCCAACCAATCATCCTGCGACCATGCTTGTTGAGGAACTTCTCGATGCGTGCCACGAGGTAGCCCTGCAACTGCTCCTCGTTCTCCAAGCCCTCGGCCTTAATCTTTGCCTGGCAGTGCTCACACTCGGCCCATCTATCCTTCGGGCACTCGTCGCCGCCGATATGTATCAGCTCCGAGGGGAAGAGCTCGATAACCTCCAAAAGTACATTCTCCAAGAACTCGTAGGTAGTCTCCTTGCCGGCGCACATAACCTCGGGTGTTACGCCCCACATAGTCCAAACTTCGACAATCTGCTCCTCGCAGCCCAACCACGGCAGGGCGTGGAGTGCCGCCTGTGAGTGTCCCGGCATCTCGATCTCGGGAATGATGGTTATGTATCGCTTTGCAGCGTAATCGACTACCTCGCGAATATCCTCCTGAGTGTAGTAGCCTCCATGGGGAGTGCCATCCCACCACTCGGGGCGAAGACCGTGACCAAGAAGCGTCTCCTTGCGCATCGAACCCTTTTCGGTGAGCTCGGGGTAGCGTTTAATCTCGATACGCCAGCCCTGATCGTCGGTCAGATGCCAATGTAGGCGGTTTACCTTGTGCGCCGCAATAATATCGATGTAACGCTTAACATCCTCGACCGAGAAGAAGTGACGCGATACGTCTAAGTGGACACCACGGTAGCCCATAGTGGGTTCGTCGGCAATAAAGCCATATGGTACATTGCCATTGCGTGTTACGATTATCTGGCGAAGTGTCTGCAAGCCGTAGAATATGCCGGCCTCCGAGCCACCGATGATAAGCACACCCTCGTCGGATGTGGTCATCTCGTAGCCCTCAGCGGGTACACAACTGTCGATACGAATCTTGATGCCCTTGCCTCGCTTGCCCATCTTCATAGGGCGTTTTGAGCCGAAGTGCGACATCATATCCGCAGCAAATATCTGTGCGGGGTTCCATGCCTCGTCGTTTACCACGATGTGTGTCTTCTCGGTTACGGTGTAGTATCCCTCGCCCTCCAAATCGACATAGGCGGGTTGGGGTATAACGTCGAGTCTCTCGGCCGAAGCATGCAGCTGCATGCCCAAGACGAGCACAGCAACAAGCGTAATGGTGCGTAGTAGCGTTTTCATATATCTAATCAGGTAATTTAACTTTCTGAGAGCAAATATACTATTTTTCGACAATATATCAAAACATTGCCACTCTTTTATCGAGTCTTCGCTCCCTATTATATAATAAGGTGTGGAGTTTTGCACGGTTCTTGGATAATGTGTCGTAAACCTTTGGAATTATGTCTTACAGTTACAACGAACATTACGAACAACTTATCAGCCGCTGGTGGCTAACGCTGCTTGTTGGCATATTGTCGCTTATCGTGGGGTTTATCGTGCTTGTAAATCCTGTATCAAGCTATTTGACCATCGCACTATGGCTCGGTGTTGTGGTATTCATATCGGGTATTATGGGACTATGGCAGAGCTTCTCGTCGAACAATCGCTTTGTTAGTCGTGGTTGGCTTATTATAGCCTCCATAGCCGACCTCTTTATAGGAGTCGCTCTCATGCTTAATACCATGCTCTCGGCAGCTATGCTACCTATACTACTTGGCGTATGGATGCTCTATCGAGGTATTACTATGTTTATGCAGGGCATAGACCTGCGTGGCTATGGGATTAGCGATGCGGGATGGGTTATCTTCGGCTCTTTGCTTACTATCGCCATCTCCATCGCCATACTCCTATTGCCAACATCGGTAGGTATGGGTGTCGTGGTGCTCGTCGTAGCCATAGGCTTTATACTCTATGGCGTCACGCTGCTATCGCTCTCTTTCCGCCTATATGAGGTGCATCGCCACGCTAAGGCTTTGCGTTAACCCCCCCCATGTATAAAAATTGGGGCCCGACAATGCTGTCGAGCCCCAATTTTTTATCTGATTACGATAGATTACTCGGCGAGAATCTCCATAATCTTGATAGCTGCAGTAGCCACGGGAGTACCGGGGCCGAAGATTGCAGCTGCACCATCGCGATACAACTCGTCGTAGTCCTGTGCGGGGATAACACCACCCACAACAACTACGATGTCCTCACGACCAAGCTTCTTGAGCTCGGCGATAATCTGAGGAACGAGTGTGAGGTGACCGGCAGCAAGTGACGATACACCAACAACGTGAACGTCGTTCTCGACAGCCTGCTTAGCAGCCTCCTCGGGAGTCTGGAACAAGGGACCCATATCGACATCGAAGCCAATATCGGCGTAGCCCGTAGCTACAACCTTAGCACCGCGGTCGTGGCCATCCTGACCCAACTTAGCGATCATAATACGGGGCTGACGGCCCTCCTTCTTAGCAAAGTCAGCACACATCTGCTTTGCCTTCTCGAATGCTGAATCTGATTTCACCTCTGCTGAATATACACCTGAGTTCAAACGAATAACTGCCTTGTAGCGGCCTACGATCTTCTCGCAAGCATCCGAAATCTCGCCGAGCGATGCACGAACCTTAGCAGCCTCAACAGCAAGTGCCAAGAGGTTACCCTTGCCTGTGCGTACGCACTCGGTGATAGCCTCCAAAGCCTTAGCTACGGCAGCGTTATCACGGTTGGCGCGAAGCTCCTGAAGACGCTTAACCTGACTCTCGCGAACGGCTGTGTTGTCCACAGCAAGAATATCGATAGGAGCCTCCTTCTCGAGACGGTAGCGGTTTACACCGATGATAGTCTCAACACCCGAGTCGATACGAGCCTGCTTACGTGCAGCAGCCTCCTCGATACGAAGCTTAGGAATACCTGTCTCGATAGCCTTAGCCATACCGCCAAGCTGCTCGATCTCCTGAATGTGCTCCCATGCCTTGTGAGCAATCTCGTGGGTGAGAGCCTCAACATAGTACGAACCTGCCCAAGGATCGGCCGAACGACATACGTTAGTCTCCTCCTGAATGTAGATCTGAGTGTTACGAGCAATACGAGCCGAGAAGTCTGTGGGAAGAGCGATAGCCTCATCCAATGCGTTGGTGTGCAACGACTGAGTGTGACCCAAAGCTGCACCCATAGCCTCGATAGCTGTACGTGCTACGTTGTTAAACGGATCCTGCTCGGTAAGTGACCAACCCGAAGTCTGCGAGTGGGTACGAAGTGCCAACGACTTGGGGTTCTTAGGCTCAAACTGCTTAACAATCTTAGCCCACAAGAGACGTGCCGCACGCATCTTGGCAATCTCCATAAAGTGGTTCATGCCGATAGCCCAGAAGAATGACAGGCGGGGTGCGAAAGCATCGATCGACATGCCGGCGTTGATACCTGCACGCAAATACTCCAAACCGTCAGCCAAGGTGTAAGCCAACTCGATATCGGCGGGAGCACCTGCCTCTTGCATGTGATAACCCGAGATCGATATAGAGTTGAACTTGGGCATATTCTTCGATGTATATTCGAAGATGTCGGCGATAATCTTCATTGAGAACTCGGGTGGGTAGATATAGGTGTTACGCACCATGAACTCCTTGAGGATATCGTTCTGGATAGTACCTGCAAGCTGATCAAGCGTGCAGCCCTGCTCCAAACCTGCTACGATGTAGAATGCCAAAACGGGCAATACAGCACCGTTCATTGTCATCGACACCGACATCTGATCCAACGGAATACCGTTGAAAAGAACCTTCATATCCTCTACCGAGCAGATAGATACACCGGCCTTACCAACATCACCCACTACACGGGGATGGTCAGCATCGTAGCCACGATGTGTTGCAAGGTCGAAAGCTACCGACAAACCCTTCTGACCTGCAGCAAGGTTACGACGGTAGAATGCG
>JAZNDK010000047.1:0-4054 GCA_045588005.1 Alistipes sp.
GCACACGCTCGAAGATATAGCGCAACTTCTGGTGTGCATCCTCAATCTTGTGCAGGTCTATTTCGCCGAGCACCACTGCCGTAGGCTTACCATCGACAATGTCGATAATACCGTAGCCCATATAGTTCGTACCTGGGTCGATACCCATTATGCGCTGCACACCCTCCACGCTCTACTCCTCGACCTTTGTTAGACGCTTCTCCAACTCGCGCACCTTAGCCACAAGGTCGGGCAGCTGGCGGAATACAGCGAACGAACGATGATACTGCAAGCCTGGCAGCGCAGGATAGCCAAAGCGTATCTTGCCATCGGGCACACTCTTATCGATACCACTCTTTGAGCCTATCTGCACTCGACTGCCAATAGTCACATGGTCGGCAACACCTACCTGACCTGCGACAAAGCAGTTAGAGCCCACCTTCGAAGTGCCTGCAATACCCACCTGTGCCGACATCACAGTATCGTTGCCTATCTCGACATTATGACCTATCTGAATGAGGTTGTCGAGCTTCACGCCGCGACGGATAATCGTCGAGTCTGTCTTAGCACGGTCGATACATGTGTTTGCACCGAGCTCGACATCATCCTCGATGATAACATTGCCGAGCTGCGGAATCTTGGCAAACGTGCCGTCGGCTTTAGGCGCAAAGCCAAAGCCATCGGCACCAAGCACCACGCCCGAATGGAGGATGCAGTTGCGGCCGATAACTGTGCCCTCGTAAATCTTAACTCCCGCATATATCGTTGTACCCTCGCCAATAGATACATTATCGCCGATGTAGCACTGCGGGTATATCTGACACTGCGCGCCAATCTTTGCACCACGCTCCACAACCGTAAAATCGCCAATGTAGCAATCCTCGCCAACAACAGCCTCTTCGCTAATAGACGAGAGCTTCGACACCCCCTTTTTACGGGGTCGCGAGGCGTTGTACATCTCCAGTAGCGAGAGCACACACTCGCCTACATTCTCGACCTTGATAAGCGTAGCCTCAACCTCCTGCTTAGGCTCGAAGCTCTTATCGACCAAGACGATAGAGGCCTTAGTAGTATAGATATAGGGTTCATACTTCGGATTTGTGAGGTAGGCCAACGTACCGGGCTTGCCGCCCTCGATAGAGGATACGGTGCTCACCATCGCTCCCTTATCACCTACAATAGTGCCGTTTAGTAGTCCGGCAATCATCTCTGCTGTAAACTGCATAGTCGTTTGCGTTATTGCGTCATTTATTCTTTATTCAGATACTCCTCCAGGCGCACCCCCTCGGGCAAAAACTCGCTCATATCGCGACCGAAGGTGTGCAACTCGCGCACTAGCGACGAGGAGATATGCTCCACCTCGGCAGGCACGAAGACTAGGATAGTCCGTAGCTCGGGATATAGCTTCGCATTGGCCTGCGCCAACGTGCGCTCATACTCATAGTCGGCCGTGGTACGCACACTGCGTAACAAGACCTGAGCACCCTGACGACGAGCCTCATCGCCCGTGAGTGTCGAGTAGGCAACAACCTTCACACGCGGCTCCGAGGCATAGACCCTCTCGATAAGGCGGCAACGAGCCTCTACATCGAGCAGACCTCGCTTATTGGGGTTATATCCCACTGCGACAACAACCCTCTCAAACAGGGCCAAGCCCTGCTCAACAATGGCCTGATGACCGCGCGTAAATGGGTCGAACGACCCTGGGAAAAGTGCTACTCGCTCCATAACTTATATGTTAGACTTGCAAATATACAAAAAATTGTATGAATATACAAACTCTGCACTACGAGCTAAGGTATTAGCTCTGCCACGAGGTAAAAATGTAACCCTCGACGATATAAATCCCGAAAAAATATCTATATTTGTGCTTTAATGCACTCTTCACCCTGCATAAGTGTAGAGTAGTTAAGTAGAAGGGAGCAAAAAAAGATTAAATAGTTAAACTATGTTACTACACGACAAACTATCCTCATACGACCTAATCTTAGCCTCGGCCTCGCCACGCCGACGCGAGCTGCTCAAAGCTACGGGCATCGCCTACCGTACGGCAACGAAGTTCGAGTGCGAGGAGCACTACCCCGCCTCGCTACACAAGGAGGAGGTGGCCGAGTATCTTTCGCAGCTCAAAAGCCACGCCTACCCCGATGTATTGAGTCACAACCAGATACTTATAACAGCAGATACCACCGTCGTTTTGGGAGATAGGGTTCTCGGCAAGCCCGCCGACGAGGCCGAGGCCAAAGCCATGCTTCGCGAGCTATCGGGCAGGGAGCACAGTGTGATTACGGGCGTTACACTGCGCAGCTCGGAGCGCGAGCGCAGCTTCTCGTCACGCAGCCGTGTACGCTTTGCCGAGCTTAGCGACGAGCAGATAGCCTACTATGTCGAGCACTACAAGCCTATGGATAAGGCCGGAGCCTACGGCATTCAGGAGTGGATAGGCTACATCGGCATCGAATCTATCGAGGGCTCGTTCTTTAACGTTATGGGACTCCCCGTGCAGCGTCTATACCGCGAGTTGGAGTGCTTTATCGAGGCCCTACCCGAGTGCCATTTAGGATAGGATACAACGCGACAATAATCACTAAATTACTAAATAAATATGAAACGAACTCTTCTACTTTTGGTTTTGCTCTCGGCAACAACCTTCACGGCTGTTGCCGACAAGGGTATGTGGCTACCCTCGCTTATCTCGTCACGAATCAAGGATATGAAGTCGAAGGGCTTTAAGCTCTCGGCCGAGGATATCTACTCAATCAACCAAGCCTCGTTGAAGGATGCTGTCGTGCTCTTCGATGGCGGTTGCACAGGCGAAATAGTATCCGAGAAGGGTCTTCTGCTCACAAACCACCACTGCGGCTACGACGCTATTCAGGCTTTGTCGAGTGTCGAGCACGACTACCTAACCGATGGTTTTTGGGCTATGTCGCACGCCGAGGAGCTGCACTGCCCGGGGCTGAAAGTGCATATCCTTGTACGCATGGAGGATGTCACCGAGCGTATTGCCAAGGGCGAGACGCGCGACGATATTATCGCTAAGGCCGAGGCTGAGGGCGTAGGCTACCGCGCACGTGTCGAGTCGATGTACTACGGCAACGAGGCATACCTCTTCCTCTATCGCGAGTTCTCTGACGTGCGCCTCGTAGGTGCTCCTCCCACCACTATCGGCAAGTTCGGTGCAGACAACGACAACTGGATTTGGCCTCGCCACACGGGCGACTTCTCGGTTTTCCGCATCTACGCCAACCAGAATAATGAGCCTGCCGAGTATAGCGCAACAAACCGCCCATACACCCCTGCACGCCACTTCGAGATCTCGACTAAGGGTGTTCAGGAGGGTGACTTTACTATGATTTACGGTTTCCCGGGCAATACTCAGGAGTATATCACCTCGGATGCCGTGCGCTACATCGCCGAGAAGTCTGACCCCACGAAGATTGCCCTTCGCACCGAGCGTCTCGACATCATCGGTGCAGCACAGGCGACATCTCCCGAGATTCGTATCCAGTATGCTGCAAAGCAGGCCAGCATCGCCAATGCATGGAAGAAGTGGCAGGGCGAGGTGAAGGGCATCAACCGCCTCGGCACCGTTGGCAAGAAGCTCGCCTACGAGGAGCGTTTCCGCGCGGAGAACCCCGAGAAGGCGTACCTTCTCGACTCACTCGCTGCGGCCTACGAGCGCAACATCGAGGGATATTTCAACTATGAGCTCTTCAGCGAGACTCTCCGAGGCATCGAGCTCCAGCAGGCTGTGGCCATAGCGCTGAGCACGAAGCTCACCGACGAGGAGAAGGAGGCACGTGCCGAGCTCTTCTATAAGGATTTTCAGGTGGATGTAGACCGTGCCCTCGCAATAGCCATGCTCACGGAGTATGAGAAGATGGGTACCTATATCTCGGATGAGCTTAAGGCGCTTATCGCGCGTCATGGAGGTGCTGCGGAGTATGCTGCATGGCTCTATGACAACACGGCCCTCGGCACGCTTGAGGGTTATAAAGAGGCAGATGTTGCCAACGACCCCATGGCTGAGTTCGTGCGTGCCATAGCACCTATTGCCGAGCGCGTGAAGCCC
>JAZNDK010000048.1:0-26098 GCA_045588005.1 Alistipes sp.
ATTTCCAATTCTAAATGTGTCGGAGGTTGCTCGTTCTCTCGGTATGCACAAGAGCCTACTTTCAAAGTACATTTATGGTACAAAAAGGCCATCTGAGAAACGAGAAAAAGAGATTCTCGATGCTTTAAGAGAGGTAGGTCGCCAGTTGGCAAACATATAGATAAAATGCTAACTAATATGGGTTTGCTAAGTTAGACACGATTTAGACAAAAAATCGAAACCTATAGCAAACCATGTCCAAGGATTATTCGTTCTACGCCCTTCTGTGCGGGTATATGCCACGCCCTGAGGGGGTACAGTAGAGAAGAACGAGAGTTCTTCTCTTTTTTTGTTGCATATCAGAAAGTTAGCCTCCACCCCGCTGTAACCCACTAACACTCAAAGGGTAATAAATGGGCTTATTGGGATTATTGGACTTATTGCAAAATTACTTGTACGCTCCTTACAACCTGATCTCGTTGAATACCTCTTGCAGTCTATTTAGGAAACCTGTCGATATTGGGCCATCCATCTGGGTATGATGAAATTGGAACGATATGGGCAGGGTAGTGCGTAGCAGCCCTTTGCGATACTTGCCCCACACAACGAATGGGTTATTATAGAATCCGGCATATAGATTTACCACCGAGTCTAAGTCGCACTTTGTGAGGGCCGAAGTGCCTATAACCATATAGTCGTCGCCAAGGTTAAGTTCATCGTTGCTCTTTGCTGCTTGCGCCGTCAGTCTGTCGTAGTTGGCTGCAAAACTCTTGATATCCACCGAGAATGGTATGTCGCATGTGTTTATTCCGCCATCTACAGTTCTAACAATAGTATTCACAGCTAAGTTATCATACTGCATCAGCTTATCGCCTACGGGGAGCATGTAGAACTCCTTGAAGTCGCTTGCTGCACGAACTATGGCATAGCACATCAGCATATTGAGTTTAACGCCGCTACGGCGAGAAATACGTCGTAGATGCGTGATGTCGAAGGTCTTTGTCATCGTTACCATAGGCATTGGCGAGCGCATCCATAGGTCGAATGCTTTGGCTCGGTTTGTCGTCTTAGGGTCTATCTCTCTCATTGTTAGATGATGTTTTATTTGCAATACAGAGCTTTGCGCTCTCTAATTATGCAAAGATAGCATTTTTTCATTATTCCATCCGTATTTACGAATTTATACGCAACAGCACACGACCGCAGGTCGGCTCTCGCCAACTATACGAAAAAAAAAAGAGAAACAAAAGTTTCTCTCTCGCAGTACTCGGAGCCGGGGTCGAAGCGCAGCGACAGCTATTGTCGCAAGCTCGCGCGGATACCGCTAAAAAAAGAGCGCAGACCTGATAAGGTCGAGCAATAAAACATTGTCCTATCCGCGCAACCGCTAATTAAGGTGAGCACCGCGGCTTAGGGTGCTCTGTGATATTTCGCGAGAGCAAAGGCATAGCCTGTGGTGGTGGTGGTGTGGTGTGGTTTTTCGAGCTTGCTCGTATATGGCACACCGCAAAGCCACACGACCGCAGGTCGGCTCTCGCCAACTATACGCAAAAAAAAGAGAGAAACAAAAGTTCCTCTCTCGCAGTACCCGGAGCCGGGGTCGAACCGGCACAGGGGTGAACCTACTGGTGTTTGAGACCAGCGCGTCTACCGATTCCGCCATCCGGGCATCAGATCGCTCTGATTTGGTGTGCAAATGTAGGCATTATTTTCTTTCTTGCAAAATTTTTCACAACTTTTTTCAAAAATAGTTTATATTACACTCCAAAAGCAACAAGAGTGGCTCGCACATAATTTATGGTTGCTTGCCACTCCTGAAATTCTTGGCTGATAGCTACGCTCAGCAGTTCAGCAGTTTAGTAGCGAAGAGTGTGTCATACGCTCTAATGCTCGCTGCACGACTTGAAAATATCTGTGAGGTAGGTATCGAGATAGAGTAACTCGACATCCTCCTTCACAACGTCGCTTAGCAGCAAATCCTCCTCACTATACAATTTCAATGTGCGAGAGTCGATTTCACCCATAGGCAGCTCGTTTTATGATTTGTTTGTACCTATAAAACGACACCTCGCTCGATATATTGTATCTAAGGCTAATTTAATACTAAATTTTTCTCCTGTATCATACGGCGCAGGTTGATAAGGGCATAGCGCATACGGCCAAGGGCGGTATTTATGCTTACCTCGGTATGCTCGGCAATCTCGGCAAACGAGAGTTTCGAGTAGTAGCGTAGGCGCACCACCTCCTGCTGCTCCTCGGGCAGCTGAGTTATAAGGTCGCGTATGGTCTGCTCCATCTCGCCATGTACCATGATATCCTCGGCCGTGGGCTCCGAAAAGCGCATAGTGCCTATAACATCGTAGCCGGCCTCCGATTCGTTCACCTGACGACTATGCTTCTCTCTGCGGAAGTAGTCCAATACGCGGTTATGGGCTATGCGCAGTATCCACGACAAGAACTTGCCAGAGTCGGTATAACGACCCTCGTCAATAACCTTAACGGCCTTGATAAATGTCTCCTGAAAGATATCATCGGCAACATCGTCATCCTTGACCATCATGCCGATATAGCTGCGCACTCGCTTAGAGTGGCGTTCGATAAGTTCGGATATAGCACTCCTATCGCCCGAAAGGTAGTTATTAAGCAACACGCGGTCGCTTAATGTTGTCACATTCATACTCCTCTATTTTAGTTTGTTCAAGGGTAGAATTTCTTCGATAGGCAATACTTTTTTTTTGTTGTTTTAATTTTTATTTCGTTTGCAAGATAGATATTTTTTTCCAATATACAAAATATTCAGCCTCAGCTATCGTTGTAAGCCAATCGTAGAAATTCTCCACGACGATTTTACAAACAACGTGCCATTGAGATAGTTACGTTATATTATTCAACGAAAATGAGCTAAATGGCAATTCGCTCCAATACGGCGAATCGACCAAATATAGGGGTGAAATGTATTGTTCTAAATTACGCTTTATTAGCAAAATATTCGACTATCGCCTTAGCGCGGCTCTCGCCAACTACCGAGGCAAGCTCTTCGAGTGATGCAGAGCGCACGGCCCGCACGCTCTTGAAGTGGCGCAGCAGGGCCGTAAGGCTCTTATCGCCGATACCCTTTATATGGTTCAGCTCGCTGTCGATAAAGTTCTTGCTACGCTTTTGGCGATGAAAAGTTATGCCGAAGCGGTGTGCTTCATCGCGGATATGACATATCACTTTCAGCGGCTCGCCCGTGCGGCTGAGATTGTAGGGTAGCGGGTCGTTGGGATAAAAGACCTCCTCGATACGCTTTGCAAGGCCTATGATTGGAACTCGCTTCTCGATACCCAACTCACACAAGACACCATAGGCACTCGACAGCTGACCTTTGCCACCATCCACAACGATAAGGTCGGGGAGCTCGGCCCCCTCGGCGAGGAGGCGTGAATAGCGACGATGAACAATCTCGCGCATCGACGCGAAGTCGTCGGGGCCCACTACGGTCTTGATATTGAAGTGGCGATACTCCTTGCGCGAGGGCTTGCCGTCACGAAAGACGACACACGAGGCTACAGGGTTAGTGCCTTGAAGATTGGAGTTGTCGAAGCACTCGATATGTCGTGGCTGGCGATCCATATGAAGCTCACGCTGCATGGCCGCCATAAGGCGTTCGGTATGACGCTTGGGGTTTTTGATTTCGAGATTTTTCATCATCTCGGCGCGATATATTCGGGCACTGCGCAACGAAAACTCCAACAATTCTGCCTTCTCGCCACGCTTAGGAACGGTAAATATCACACCGTCAAATAGCTCAGCTGCCGAGGGCATGAATGGCACGATAACCTCGCGCGACAGCTCACCTGAGATATTATCAACAATATGGCGAATAGCCACAGCAAGCATATCTTCGGGCGAGGCATCGACACCCGTAGTGAGGCGTACGGTCTGCACTGCAACCATCGAGCCGTGGCGTATGCGCAAGAAGTTACAGTAGCATATATCCTCGTCGGGCAACATCGAAAATATGTCACAATCAACAATCTTGGAGCTTACAATCACCGAGCGCGACTGATAGTTCTCCAACGCTACGATACGCTGCTTGTAGCTCTCGGCAATCTCGAATTTCAGCTCCTCGGCAGCTCGCATCATCTCCTCTTCGAGCCAGCGACGCACGGGGCGTAGGTCGCCCTTCAATACCGACTGCACAAGGGCTATGCTGCTGCCATACTCCTCCTCGCTTTGTGCACCTACGCATGGAGCTTTGCAGTTGCCGAGGTGGTATTGCAGACAGTAGGAGTACTTGCCCGACTTTATGGCCGACTCCGAGAGGTTCAGTTTACACGTACGCAGAGGTATAACCTCGCGTATAAACTCCAATATCGAGCGTTGCAAGGTTATTGAACCATAAGGACCGAAGTATTGCGAGCCATCGCGCACAAGCTGACGTGTAGAGAGCACCCTCGGGAAGGGCTCACGCTTAATGACTATCCATGGATAGGTCTTATCGTCTTTCAACAATATGTTATAGCGAGGTTGCAGGGTCTTGATAAGCGAATTCTCAAGTAGCAGGGCATCCTGCTCGCTACCCACGACAATATGTCGAATATCGACAATCTGTCGCACCATAACAATTACCTTAGCCGAGTGGTCGGCCCTCTCGACAAAGTACGACGAGACACGTCGCTTGAGCGACTTGGCCTTACCCACATATATTACCGTGCCGTTACGGTCGATAAACTGATATACTCCAGGGGCGTGGGGTAGCGCGGCAACCTGCTCGCGGATATGTTGGCGAATAGTCTCGTTCATACGATGCAAAGGTAGCAAAAATCAATGAACTACCCACACATCGCCACTATAACTTGCGCCATAGGCTACGTTTCGTCGGCCGAAAACCACCATTCGGCGAAAAAGTGGGTTATAAGATTGCTATTCTCGAATAAAATTTATACATTTGTGACTATGAATAAGATTAAAAATGTAGTCTTCGACCTCGGAGGTGTGCTCTTTACACGCGATCCCCGTAAGTTCGAGCGCGAATTTATAGAGTATTTCTCCTATATCCATCTGCCCGAGATGCCTCGCTTTTGGGAGGATTACGACCGTGGCATAAGCTCGTTTAGCGAAGTTGTCGAGGCTGTTGCCAACTACAACAACTCGTCAAAAGAGGTTGCCGAACGCAATATCCGCCGCTCGATAATCACTCAGGAGACGATGCCCGATACGGCAAGGCTCATGGAAGAGCTGCGTAAGGCGGGATATAGACTCTATGTCCTATCGAATATGTCGCGTGAGTTTATCGACTTCCTGCGCGAACAACCTGTGTATAGGCTCTTCGATGGCGAGGTGGTATCGTGCGAGGAGGGTGTGATAAAGCCCGAGCCCGAGATTTACCGTCTGCTTATCGAACGTTACGACTTAGAGCCGGAGAAGACCCTCTTTATCGACGACCGCCGAGCAAATATCGATGCTGCCGAAGCAGAGGGTTGGAGTGGTTATCTATTCTCTACGGCTAACGCCAAGGAGTGCTGCGAGGAGCTGCGCCGAAGACTTATTAACGAATAGATTTTTTTGTGATACACATACAATAATATATAAATTATGATACTGAATCTAAGATTGGAGTACCGTACCGCATATGGCGAGGAGCTCTATGTGGTAGTTGGTTCGGAGCGCGAAAAGACCTATCCTATGCAGTATGTGGGTGATGGTCTGTGGAGTGCTTCTCTGAAAGTTGCAGCCACCAAGGAGCTTAAATATCGCTACGAGGTGCGCTACGCAGGAGATACTACACGCCGCGAGTGGGGTGGTTATCACACCATAGCTCTCGATGGCAAGTGCGAGAAGGTGCGTATCGAGGATCGTTGGCACTCGATGCCTTCGGATCGTTCGTTCTACTCATCGATGTTTACCGACGGCATCTTCCGTCGTGCAACCTCGGGCAAGAAGCTTCAGCCCGCAGCCGAGGCTACACTTACATTGCGTGCCGAGATAGCTGTTGTACGCCCCACACAGAAGGTTGTGGTTGTTGGCGATGGCAAGGCTCTCGGCAATTGGGATGTAACTAAGGGTTTGGAGCTTAGCTCGGTGGGTATGCCCCTATGGAGCGTGAGGATGAAAGCCCCTAAGACGCCGTTTGCCTATAAGTTTGTCCTTGTGAACATCGAGAGCGGTGATGTCGAGGCTTGGCAGTCGGGCGAGAACTACTATTTTGCTGATAGCGTTGCCGAGGGCGAGGCTTTGGTTATCGAGGGTCTGCGCCCCCACTTCGATATGGCTGCATGGCGCGGAGCGGGTATTGCTATCCCCGTATTCTCGTTGCGCTCGAACGACAGCTTCGGCGTGGGCGAGTTCCGCGATATTCGTCTTTTGGTAGATTGGGCAGCCGCTACGGGTCAGTCTATCATCCAGATATTGCCTATCAACGATACTACGATGACCCATACATGGCAAGACTCGTACCCCTATAACGCTAACTCAACCTTTGCTTTGCACCCCATGTTCCTCCACTTGAAGGATGTGGGTCAGCTCAAAGATAAGGCCGAGCAGAAGCGTTACGAGGAGTTGGGTCGCGAGCTAAACAGACTCCCTGCGGTAGATTACGAGAGGGTGAACAACGCCAAACGCGAATACCTCAGCAAGCTATTTGCCGAGCAGGGAGCTAAAACCCTTGCATCTAAGGAGTTTAAGGCGTTTCTTGCCGCTAACGAGGAGTGGCTGCGCCCCTATGCTGTCTTCTGCGCTCTGCGTGACCAGAAGGGCACACCCGATTTCTCGACTTGGGGCTCTATGGCTAAGTACTCGAAGAGCAAGGCCGCGAAGTACGAGAAGGAGCACGCCGACGAGGTTGCCTTCAACTACTTCTTGCAGTACCACCTGTCGAAGCAGTTGCGCGATGCTCGCGACTATGCACACTCTCACGGCGTAGTTCTCAAGGGTGATATTCCTATTGGTATCTCGCGCACGAGTGTCGATGCGTGGGTATATCCCGAGCTCTTCAATATGGACTCGTCGGCGGGTGCTCCACCCGATGACTTCTCGGTTATGGGTCAGAATTGGGGCTTCCCGACATATAACTGGGCTAAGATGGCCGAGGATGGCTATGCATGGTGGAAGGCTCGCTTTGTTAAGATGGCCGAGTACTTCGACGCATATCGTATCGACCACATCTTGGGCTTCTTCCGCATCTGGGAGATACCTCTCGATGCTGTCAATGCGTTGCTCGGTCGATTTAACCCTGCGCTACCTTTCAGCTACGAGGAGATGCGCGATAACTATGGCTTCTACTTCGATGGTGGCTGGCATGCCGGTAATATCGCCGAGACCGACAATGTACTCTTCGTAGAGGATAAGTTGCAGAAGGGCAAGTATCACCCGCGTATCTCGGCCCACTCTACCGACTGTTATCGTTGGTTGTCTGACGATCAGAAAGAGGCCTACAACCGTCTTTACGACGACTTCTTCTACCGTCGTCACAACGACTTCTGGAAGTGGGAGGCTCTCAAGAAGCTACCTCCTCTTATCGAGGCTACCGGCATGTTGGTATGTGGCGAGGACCTCGGCATGATACCCGACTGCGTTGCTTCGGTCATGTCGGGCGAGCAGATTCTATCTCTCGAGATTCAGCGCATGCCTAAGGATCCTAAGGTTGAGTTCGGCTCGACTTACAGCTATCCCTACCTCTCGGTATGTACCACAGGTACTCACGACATGAACCCGCTACGCGCATGGTGGGAGGAGGATCGCGGTGTAACACAGCGTTTCTACAACCATGTTCTTGGTGCGTGGGGCGATGCTCCCTACTTCTGCGAGCCGTGGATTGCCGAGCAGGTTGTGGCTATGCACCTCAAATCGCCTGCAATGCTCACTATCCTTCCGCTTCAGGATTGGTTGGCAATGGATGGTCAGCTGCGCCGCGAGAACCCCAACGACGAGCGTATCAATGTACCCGCCAACTCGCGCCACTATTGGCGTTACCGTATGCATATGACCCTCGAGGAGCTGCTTGCAGCCGAGGAACTCAACCGCATGGTACACCAAAAGATTGCCGAGTCGGGCCGTTAATCACTCCCGATAGACAGCTAAGTGTGGCTTATCCCAAGGTGGGGTAGGCCACACTGCTTTTTACCAACCTAAATAAGAGTTATCATATCGACGGTAGGATATAGTCCAGAACTAACATTAGCCTGTGGTGTTGTGGTGTGGTTTTTCGAGCTTGCTCGTATATGGCACACCGCAAGGCCACACGACCGCAGGTCGGCTCTCGCCAACTATACGCAAAAAAAAGAGAGAAACAAAAGTTTCTCTCTCGCAGTACTCGGAGCCGGGGTCGAAGCGCAGCGACAGCTATTGTCGCAAGCTCGCGCGGATACCGCTAAAAAAAGAGCGAAGACCTGATAAGGTCGAGCAATAAAACACTGTCCTATCCGCGCAACCGCTAATTAAGGTGAGCACCGCGGATCAGTGTGCTCTGTGATATTTCGCGAGAGCAAAGGCATAGCCTGTGGTGTTGTGGTGTGGTTTTTCGAGCTTGCTCGTAAATGGCACACCGCAAAGCCACACGACCGCAGGTCGGCTCTCGCCAACTATACGCAAAAAAAGAGAGAAACAAAAGTTTCTCTCTCGCAGTACTCGGAGCCGGGGTCGAACCGGCACGGCCATTTCTGGCCACAGGATTTTAAGTCCGGCGTGTCTACCTATTCCACCATCCGAGCAACACTTCCTTTATAAAAGCGATTGCAAATGTAGTGTTTTTATTTCATTTTGCAAAACCTTTTCTCATTTTTACGCTCTACACGCGAGCTATTCTGCCATGAGGAGCACTACGGCGGTTGTCGATACCCCCTCCTCACGACCCTCGAAGCCGAGGTGCTCGGTGGTTGTAGCCTTTACCGATACGCGCTCTACGCCAATACCAACAACCTCGGCAAGACGTTGGCGCATGGTGTCGATATGTGGGCGCAGCTTAGGGCGTTGCATGGCTATCGTGCAATCTATGTTACCAACCTTGTAGCCCATTGAATGTACGCGCGATACAACCTCTTTGAGCAGGAGCGTAGAGTCGATACCCTTGTACGTTGCATCGCTATCGGGAAAGAGCTTGCCTATATCGCCGAGGGCGAGTGCGCCAAGCATAGCGTCGCATATGGCGTGTACTGCTACATCGCCGTCGGAGTGGGCCACGCAGCCCTTCGTATGTTTAATCTCCACGCCACAGAGCACCAGGCGTAGGCCGTCGGCCAAGGCGTGAACATCGTATCCGTGTCCTATTCTGATATCCATAACTTATTTACTCTTTTTGCACCATCTATGCCAGCGTCGTATCACCGCTAAGGCGTAGCGTCGCACAATTGTCGGCTGCATAGTCCACAACCTCTCGCGTAACTGCCACAGTTTTGTTGTACAGCTCACCACGCGCCCATTTTCGCGAATGACCGACTCGACAACGCCTACGATATTCTCGCGCAGACACCTCTCTTTTTGGTAGAGGTTGCCATCGCCTTGTAGCGTCACAACACCCTCTTTAACAGCGAGTACGCGGTGTACTATAATGTTACCCTCGGGGCCACGAAACATGGCTATACGCCCCGTGATAGGCTCGTCGGCCGTGGTGCGACGTATGACAATATGGTCGCGACCATAACCCAAGAGGGGCAGCATGCTGAAACCACGCACATAGAGCTTAAAGCTGCCACCTATGGGCACTACACTCTCAATGCTATCTAATATCTTGCTATTCATGACCTATGATTGTCGAGTGCGAGAGGTGTGCTGCCTCGCTATCGGGGAGGCACTCCAAGTGATATACGCCAACCTTGCGGAGCACCTTATCGAGTGTCGAACATATTGAATCCTGTAAAATCTCGTCGTGGGCAAACTGCGGAGGACATGATGGAAGCAATGCTCCAAGGGCCGAGATGACATTCAGACGGCGTATCTTGTTGTGGGGTGCTTGGCTCAGGCGGCAGAAGCCGGCGATGGGGTAGTCCAAATCCTTGTAGCACGGTGTTTTGCCACTCCACGGCGAGCCGAAGACACGGGGCTCTCCATCGACAATGCGGATGATAGGTGAGTCGTCGTTAAGGAGCTTAGCCCCCTCGATATTCTCTCTCCAGAGGCGTGTGTGGGTGCTCTTGCCTGTGCCCGATTCGCCGAGGAAGAGAACACCGCGACCCTTCGATTCGATTACCGACGAGTGTATGGCGATAGCATCGTTCTGGGCGAGTACTACGCCAAACATCATCCATAGGCCGAAGCGTACCAAGGCTACATCGTTCCACGACTTACACTCCAAGTTTATCTCGATACGGTTTGTGCGCGTATCTATGGCAAAGATCGCGCTGCGCTCCTCGTCGCCATGCTGCTCGACGATGTAGATGTAGCCGTGCTCGTAGCGGAAGAACTCGCTGTCACGCTCAGCCTCGGCAAGATAGCAGGTTGATACTGTGGTAAGCTCTCCTAAGTTTGTGGCATCGAGCTCGGTATTGAGATGTATGGTGCAGTCGGGAGCTCCGCCGACATGCTTCTCGAAGGGCTTGAAGCCACGAAGTCCGAGGGCCACAAGGTCGAAGTCGCTACGCAGGCTTATGCCGGCAACAATGTAGTCAAAGGTCGTATTCATTACTCTAATGTTATTACTCGGTCACAATACTCCAACGAGCTCTCGCGGTGGGCGATGACAACGATAGTCAAGGCTCGGTTCTCGGCCGAGAGACGCTCGATGGCACTATTTATATTCTCTTCGGTGCGATTATCCAACGACGATGTAGCCTCGTCGAAGAATAGTATATCGCAATTCTTATAAAGTGCTCGTGCTATGCCTATACGCTGTCGCTGACCTCCCGAGAGACGGCTGCCCTGCTCGCCGATGCGCGAGCGATAGCCATTGGGTAGCGAAGCAACGAAGGTGTCGAGGTCGGCAAGCCTAAGAACACGCTCCACGCGCTCGTAGTCGATATTCTCGGGCTTCTGTCCAAAGGCGATATTCTCGGCAAGGGTCATATCGGCAATAAAGACACTCTGCGAGACATAGCCTATGGTATTCTGCCATTTGCGTATGTTCGTGCTGTCGAGTCTTTCGCCATCGATAAGTATATCTCCCGATGTAGGGCGATATAGGCCAAGGATAAGGTTGAAGAGTGTAGTCTTACCCACGCCCGAAGCTCCGCGTATGCCGAGCCTCTCGCCCTTCTCTATCCTAAGCGACATGTTGCGTATCGTAGGTTCGGAGGCATCTTCGAATTGGAACGATATATCGCACAGCTCAATAGAGTTGCGGAAATGGAATCTCTCGCTACTGAATGACACCTCCTCGGTGTCGCGCTCGATGTCGGCCTCGGCAAGCGTGGCGATAGAGTAGCGGTTGTAGCGTATCGAACTCCATCCCGACATTATGTTTCGTATCGAGGGTATCAGACGTATTGCCGCCACAGCAAAGATACCGAACATAAGGCTGATATTCTCGCCCTCCATGCTGAGGCTCAAGACCACGAGCGAGGCCATGCCTACGGCGAGGCCCACCTCGGTAAACATCTGTGGGAGCATGCTTATCGTGGCATTGCGTTTGCGGAGCGAAACGGCCTCGTTCATCGCACGCTCAAACCTATCGAACATCTCGGGAAAGGCCCCTCCAATCTCGACATCGGCAAAGCCTCGGAAGGTCTCGGCTACGATACGGCTCTTAGTGCGCTGGGCCTCGTTCTCGCGCTCACCAATATCGAGGAGTTTGCGACGTACGCCCATGTAGAAGATGAGGATGACAGGCAGAAAGACCACCACCGAGAGGAGTGCCGCTGAAGGGGCATACCACAATAACGCTCCGAAGAGCAGCACGAAGAGTAGTGCCTCGCTGACAATGCCGGCTATCGGTTTCAGCACACCGACAACGAAGGTGAGGCTTACGACATTGATATTTCGGGTTAGAACTGCCGAGTTGCTACGCTTGATAAACCCAAGGCCTCGGCTGCGGTAGCCTTTGTATAGTCGTTCCGAGAGATACTTGTATAGCGAGTAGATAAAGTCGCGCTCGTAGCTGTACAGCCATACGACAGCTACATTTTTCAGGAGTATGACGGCAACAACAGCCAGACAAACAGCAATTACAAAGTTGCTATACGAGGTAAAGCCGAGGAGGTCATATACGCGGCTGAGCATTGGGTTTGCAGCCATCTTCTCGCTATCGAGGATAAGCACCAATATAGGCACAAGCATAGCTATACCCACAAAGTTGAGCAGAGCACGAATAAATATCGTTATCGCCACCACAATAGCGCGGCGACGATACACCTTAGGTATTATGCTCCAAACTCCCTGTTTCATGTTGCAAAGATACAACTTTTGATTCTATTTCAAATAAAAAAGTCTTTTTCAGTCTTCTTAGTTGTGATAAGCTCATCTGCGGCGTATGACTCGTCTAAAACGAATGCTCATTTAGGTCAGTCCATCAAACTCGCTCGATAATCCCTTGCGATATATACCAAACATAGCCCTCGATGCTACGGTAGCGACCCATAGCTTCGAGTAGCGATATATACTCCTTCACCTGTCTGTGGTACGAGGCGTAGCGTTTCTCGCCAAATTTATAATCTACGACAACAGCTCTGTCGCCCTTAATCATCACTCTGTCAGGGCGGCGTATATCGCTTTTGGAGATTATCTCGGCTTCGCACTTCACATCATCCCATTCGCCGGAGAACCAATCCCTTGCTATCTGGTTCTCCATTGCCGCTGCTACATTCTTGCGGAGCGAGGCAACCTCCTCGGCGTCGAGCATGCACCATGCATCCATGCGATTTATAGCAACGTAGAGGTCATCGACTGTTGCTGCACTCTCGAAGATGCGGTGCAGCGCAATGCCGTGGTTGCACGACTCGCTACCAATAGTAAGACCCTCCTCACGGAAACGGGCGTCATAGTGACGAACACGAATCTCGGGCTGGTGGCTGACGTAGCTATCCAAGAGTATGCTTTGCTCGGCCTTCTCTTGCTCGGGATAATAGTGCTCGGTTGGTTGCCCGATGTGGTAGCGTTGGCTGAGAATCTGACCATCGGAATACTCCGTATTGCACGACTCGAACAACTGCTGTGCTGCCGATATCAGGAGGGATGATGTAGAGCTTATATTTGCGGTTTTACTCTTGCTATTTAGGTTGTAAGGCGCGTATATATAAAGCTCTTTCGAGGCTCGTGTCACCGCCACATAGAGCAGGTTGATGTTATCAACATGGCTCATTACCAACTCGTGGTAGTAGTCCTCGGTATATGCCGAGCACTCCATCGTGTTGTTGTATATCACGGGAAAATGCTCCGTGATAGCACTCTTGGAGCTATCCGTGGCCTTAGCCCAAACTACGGGGCGCAGTGCGCTGCGTGGTGCAAGATCCCATTTGCAGTAGGGAATGATGACCACACGCGACTCCAAGCCCTTTGCTTTGTGTATCGTCGTAATCTCGATAGTGTCGTCGGTCATCTCTACTCTCACACTCTCCTTGTGGCCACGCTCCTCCCACCACTCCAAGTAGTGCTGTATGTCGGCAACACGCGAGGTCGAGAATGATACTATCTGCTCGTGCATTGCTTGCAGGTAGGCTATGCGCTCCTTGCGCTTGTTCAGTTCGAAGCTTGCAACGATATACTCGAAGGCCTCCATAGGTGTCAAATGGGCGATATGTTGCAATCTATCCATCTCTTCGGATGTAAAGCTGTGGTCGAGGTCGAGCCCTAAAAAGCGGTTATATACACCGCGTTCGATATTGTTGCGCGGCTCCATGGCAAGGCGTAGTAGGGCGACGATAAACTCCGTGATATCGCATCTGTCGATACTCAGAGCATCGGGCGTAAGGATGTTAAATCCTGCCTCGCCACGCGATGTGAAGGCCCTCTCTTTATAGGCAAAGAGGGCTTCGGCAACTCTCGCTGCATCCTTCGCTCCACGCACCAAAATCAATATGTCGCGGTAGCGGTATCCACGTCTTATGGCATCCTCGATAGCCTCGATAAAGGGCGAATCGCTAAGCTTGGGATCGTAGGCACATATCTCGGCATAGCCCTCATCGTTGCTGTTGCACTTAGCCTCCTGCTCGTGGTCGGTATAGGCGTTTTCGATGATGTCGTGTAGCTCGTCGTATAGCTCCTGCGTAATCTTACCGCCATCCATCGCCTCTTTGAGCATGGTGTTGAGATATTGGTTGTCGGTGGCTACGACCTGCGATATAAGGTTGTTGTTGAAGGTTACGATGTTACGCTCGCTGCGGTAGTTAGCTTTAAGGCTGCGGACAACGCTGTTTTCGGGGCCTAAATCCTCGATAGCTCGGCTTTTGAGGAGTCGCCAGTCTCCACCTCGCCAGCGGTATATCGACTGCTTGACATCGCCTACGATAAATACCGAAGTATCTGGATTCGAGGCCATGGCGTTGAGAAGCAACGGTCGCAGATTGAGCCACTCGCGGAGCGATGTATCCTGAAACTCGTCGATCATGAAGTATTCGTAGCGGTTGCCCACCTTCTCGTAGATAAAGGGTGCGTTGCTCTGGTCGATGAAGCTCGACAGGATATTCTTTGTCTCGCCAAGAATCATCAGACTCTCCTTGCTACAAATATCCATAACGCTGTTGTAGAGGTCGTTAAGCAGAGCGTAGCTGCGATAATTTTCGTGGAGTATCGTGGCGGTGTTAATCCGGGATATATTCTCGGTGTAGAGCTTGCAAATCTCGGTTAGGATGGGTCGCAGGTGCGCTGCCGCAGCGATAACCGTGCCACTTGCACCCTTGCCGTACCACGCCTCGTCGCTCATTGTGGCTCTGAGCATTGTCGAAGTGGGTTCTTTGAGCTCTCCTGCGGCATAGCGTGCAAAGCACGATACGAAGCTGCGCGACTCTCCTTTGAAGTCGCTGACCGTTAGCCCCATAGAGTCGATATATTGCACAGCCTCCTCGCCGAGACTCTTGATGCGGGCTTTGCACCTCTCGGCACTCTCCACCATCTCGTTTACGCTGCGGCTGAGCTCCTCCTTATCGACCGATTGGCTCATATGACGCATGCCTCCCTCTTTGAAGAGCTCGCCGCCCATATCGCATAGGTCGCCACGCATATCCCAACGATCTCCATCGCGCAGCCTATCCTCGGCATACCCAATCATCCAGCGTTTCAGCTCCTCGTCGCCAACAATCTTCTCGATAAGTGAGTCTGCACCACGAGCAAGAAGGGTAGCGGTGTCGAGCTCGATGTTATAGTTAAGGTCGATACCTAACTCCTTGATAAAGGCGCGAATGATGCGCTGAAAGAAGCGGTCTATGGTGAGCACGCTGAAATGTGAGTAGTCGTGCAGAATATGAGTGCGTGCACGGAGAGCTCGCGAGCGAATATCGGCTTCGTTAAGGCCCGTAGCCGAGGCTATGCTTTCAACATAGTTGCTCTTGCCTCCCGAGGCCAATGTGTCTATCTCGCGCAAGATGCGCGACTTCATCTCCTCGGTAGCCTTATTTGTGAAGGTTACGGCCAAGATATTGCGGAACTTCTCGGGGTGGCGCACAACATCGCACACATATTTAAGTGCCAGCTGATAGGTCTTACCCGATCCGGCACTCGCACTCAATATTTCGGCTCCTTTTATCGTCGGCATATCTTCTTGTAATCGCAATATTTACACATATCCTCATCCTCGACCTGTGTGAATGGCACCGTTGCGTCGAAGAGCTCATTAAGTACACCATCCAACTCGGACTCAAACTCCTCGGCTACCGTGGCGTAGCTATAGACAACCATGCCCGTAGAGAGGTCGGTGATATGCTCCGAGTAACCATCCAAGAGCATCTTCGAGGCGTAGTAGAGCGTGGGTGTAGCACTACGCTTGCGGTCGTGGCTGAGCATCATCGAGTAGAGCAGCGTCTGAAAGATGTTCGATATACGCTCATGAGGCTTGCCTCGGAAGAGGCTCTCCATGCCCCCATACTCCAAGTGGGGCACTGCTCCGCTCTTATAGTCGATAATTTGTAACGAGCCATCCGACATCTCGTCGATACGGTCGGCGCGGCCGGCAAGCTTAACCTCGCGGCCATCGCTAAGTCTGCGACGGTAGGTTACCTCCTCTTCGAGGCCACTTATGGTGTAGCCCTCGCGCCGGATGTCGTGGCGCATGATGCCTCGCAGGATATATTTGATGATGATGTCGCGGACGAGCTGTCTATCTCCCGAGAGATCGTCGATAGCAATACTATCGCGACCGAAGAGCATCTCTCCCATAACCTTATCTACCGCCCGAGATACAGCCTGAGGGTTGCGCAGGTTTACTATCTGCTGCTGCGGGTTTTTAACGCCAATAAGCTCGGTGTAGAGCTCCTGCATACTCTCGTGTAGAATGTTACCGAAAGTCAGGGGATCGACCGTATCGCTAACTTCGTCGGGGGTGCGCAGGTGCGCTATTGTGGCGAAATAGAACTTCATAGGACACTCCACATAGCGGAATAGAGCCGTGGGCGATAGGCTGTGGTCGCTATCCGGGGATAGGTATTGCTCCAATATGCGTAGCTCCTTCTCTCGCTTCTCAATGACGATAGGCTGCGTTGTGTCGGGCATCAGATCGACACCGACCTTCAGCTTCTCGATATTGTATGGCGACTCGTACTCCAATTGGTGGATGTAGCGACTACACTCGCCCGTGCTCTTCTCGTCGGCACGCGAGCAGTAGAGCATATCGACGCGCTCGGCACGCTGAATAAGACGATAGAAGTAGTAGGCATACATAGCCTCGTGCTGCTCGGGTGTCGGCATAGCGTAGGCTGCACGCAGGTTGTAGGGTATGAACGACGACTCCGAGGTGCGGTCACCCGGGAACGTGGCATCGTTCATCGAGAGAATGATTACGTTCTTAAAGTCGATATTTCGGGTTTCGAGGATACCCATTATCTGTATGCCCTCCAAAGGCTCGCCCTCGTAGGGTATGGTTAAATGTTGCAGATGACGACGCAGCACCGATAAAAAGATGTCGGTAGGCAGGTCGATACCACACTTCTCAACCGAACGCATAGTCATTGCACTTTGCTCCGTGACAAGGCGTAGCGAGTCGGCTTCGACGCTACTAGCGAGCGACAGCCGTTGGCTTAGAAGTGTGAGTACCTCGATGATATATTTAGCTATGGTGTTCCAACTCTCTTTACGAGAGAATATTACACCGAGTATATCGTTGTCGGTAAAGAGGCTTGACGGAATAGATACCATACGCTGCGAGGCAATCTTCTCGCATAGCTCCGTGGTATGCTCACCCACCGACTCGCGTATGTAGGGGTGTGTGAGTAGGCCCGTGACGTCGGCATGGTAGAACATTTCCTCGTTGCCACTTTTACGGCTATGTTGTTGCAGTGCGGCAAGTCTCTCGACAAATGTGTAGGCCAAGGTTGTCTTAACGGGGTAGCCCATGGTAACATTTACACGTTCGACAAACTCGGGAAGGGAGTGTAGCAGAGGGATAAGCATATTCTCGTCGGTGAGAATGATTGCCGTGCGCTTGTCGAGCTCCTCGCGGGGTAGCTCTTCGAGGATGCGGGCAACATATTTCAGCTGCACGATATTCGATACACAAGCTATTGTGCGCAACCTCTTCTCTCTCTCCAAAAAGTTATCGTGGCTAAGCTCCACAGACTGAGCGTATCGCGATAGGTTATCGCGCAAGAAGATGCCTGCCTCGTGTGAGGGATTATCGACATAGTAGCTGTCGTAATCCCAATAGAACTCGGCTCCCGCCTCACGACGCGCTAAGTAGTCGAAGAGTATCTTCTCGCTTGCCGATAGGGCGTTAAAGCCCGCGATGACAAACCTGCGCTTATCTATAGCAAGCTCCTCGCCACGACGAATACGCTCGGCCGTGTCGCGATATATCATGCCCGCATAGCCTATGCCGAGGCTACGCAGACGCTCCCTGAACTCGTTGTATATAGCCGGTAGGGACTCCCATATTTTCAGGAAACTCTTCTTGTGCTCGGTAATATCCTTGCCGCTGCCTATGCTGCGCCAAAAGGCAACGATGCGTAGCTGCTCCTCCGATAGATATGATATATCGGCATCTATCTCCTTGATATCTCCTATGTTGCGTAGGAGCATCGACGCATCGACCATATACTTGTCTATAAGGTCGAAATCCGAGATTAGCATCTCGCCCCAGAAGTAAAACTTCTCTAAGGTCTCGTTGGGATGGTATCTCTTGTAGATTGTAAAGAGTTCGCTGATGAGGCGTATGCTCTCGCCTACGACAAGTCCCGAGCCACGCTCCATAATCTCGCCTACGGTGGTCCGCTGTGGTTGCCATACAGGCGTGGAGCTGTGCTCGGCAATCGCCTCGTTGAAAAAGGCTCGGGCACGTAGCGATGGAAGCATCACTACGAGCGAGGATAGGTCGTTGGAATAGGCAGTCAGAAGCCTTTGGGTAAGCTCCTGTATAAACGTGGGCATAGATTGGCGGTTTTAGCGTTATCCTCTCTTACAAGTGCGATATCGAGCCGCCGAAGAGCGATGTCTCGGTGCGCAGGATAAGGGGCTCGGTCTTATAGTAGATTGTGCCTCCTGTGGTTGTTGTAGCCTCCAATCTCTCGTGTGAATCGACCTTGGCAATGGCGTTGTGCGATGTGGTGACAACCGTAGATACGCTCTCTAAGCCTACCGCATCGTACTGGGCAGTGGCCACCTCGGCAGTCTGATACAAGGTGTGACCCGTAATAATCACCTGACTCTTGCCGGATATATCGACGAGGAAGTCCAAGACGTCGATATTGGCCGTAAAGCATGCATCCGACGAGATGTTTAGGTCGAGGAGTTGAGCATTGAGCGTGCTCTCCACCTTGACGTTGGCACGCGCTATCTTGATGTTACGCAGCGTCGAGAAGTAGAGCTTAACCTCGGTGACGCTCTCCCTCTTGGAGTCGGTGCGCTCGGTAATGCGTAACTCGCGCTTATAGTCATCGACCGTAGCCGTGAACTTCGATGTATAATAGCCGTGGGTGTTATACTCGATATAGGGTTTCTCGCCGGCGGCAAGCTTGATTATAGAGAGCTTTATCGGAGCATCGACATCGATGGTATCGAAATCCTTAAGATCAAGCCTAATAAACTCACTATCACCTGAATAACTCGCCTGAGCCTGAATATTTATAGCGCATGCAATAAAGCACAAAACAAGAAAAATCCTCTTCATAACCTCTGTTATTGTACGTTTCAGAGGATAAAAGTATGAAAAATTTGGTGAACTACCAAAGATTTTCCCATATTTTAGCTTTTAGCTAATCGAATTTGACACAGACATAAGCTGCCCCACTACGCTTAGCCGCCTCGATGCCTATTGCCGAATCCTCGAAGATAATGCTCTCCGCAGGGCTGACACCCTCTATCTCCATAGCCTTTAAGAAGGCGTCGGGAGCAGGCTTGGGATAGGTTATATCATCGCCCGAAATTATGCCGTCGATACCGTCGTTTAGCTTCAAGTATCGCATGACATTAGTGATGTTATCTATGTGACCCGTAGATACTATCCACACCTTAGCTCCGAGATTGCGCATCATCCTGCACCATGCCCACAAAGGCTCGTTGAGCTTGACAGATGAGAAGTAGTGTGGATATAGTTCAATCTTACGGCGTCGAATGCGGCTCGCCTGCTCCTTGTCGGCAACACCTATTGAGCTCATAAACTCAGCGCAGTGCATGCCAAAATATTTTGCAAGGTAATCGCTTTCACTCAGATCGATACCCTCTTCACTTAAAGCTTCGATATAGGCTAAGGCATTGGCTTGTCGGGTGTCGGCAAGAGTGCCGTCAAAATCCAAAAGTATAAGCTTTATCTCGGACATAACGACTAATCGAAGGATTGCATACTCGATAGAGCTATGCGTATGATACGCTGATACTCATCGGGGTTGAGTTCAAGGAAAAAGTAGTGTATGGGATCAACCCTCGTGTCGTTGAATATCACCTCGTAGTGGAGGTGCGGGGCAAACGATAATCCCGAGTTGCCCGAGAGAGCGATAATATCTCCGCGCTTAACCTTCTGTCCCTTCTTAACGCGTATATCGAGAAGATGGCTGTAAGAGGTTTGGTAGCCGTTGCCGTGGTCGATAGTTATCGCCTTGCCGTGCGACGAGTTCTTCTCCGAGAGGGTCTTAACCTTGCCGTCGGCTGTGGCAAATACGGGAGTTCCCTCCGACACTAAGTAATCGACGCCATGATGCTCACGCATAGTACGATGGAACGGGTTAATTAAAGGCTTTTTTCCCGCGGCAAGAAGCGTTAGATAGCGGTTGTTTACAGGCTGAATGGCCGGTATATTTTCGATAGATGCACCACTCGCACTAAGCCCCGAGCGCATTACATCGAAGGCCTCCAACATCTTATTTTCGGTGCGCTGTACCGAGGCAGTCATTGCATCTAAACGGTCGCTAAGTTCGGTGTTTGACATCTCGGCCAACTCCTCGTATAGTTCGGGGCGACCCTTGTATATGCTGCTTTCGAGTTCGTAGGGGTTTGACTCGAAGAGCTTACGGAAGACATTTTGGTCGCGCTCGGCAACATTCTCCAATATCAACATAAGCGAGTCGTAACGCTCGGTGAGCGTGGCATACTCCTCGTATAGCCTATCCGACGAGTGGCGCAACTTGTACTCGCGTGGCATATCGACCGTAAAGGCGAGAACGACAAACCAAAAGAGTATCATGCCAAGCCACATAAGAAGCTTAATCATAGTAGGCTCTATGCGACTGCTCTTATTCGATAATTTGGTTGATATATTCGATTTATTATCCATCTAATCAACTATTTATTTGTGCTATCCAACTGCTCCATAAGCTCGATGTATGCCTCGGGAGACATATCCTTATTGAAGTAGTAAATCGGGTTTACGGTATTGTCGCGATAGCGCACTTCGTAGTGCAGATGTGAGCCTTCCGATACGCCCGTATTTCCAACATCGCCGATAACCTGACCGCGCGTAACACTATCGCCACGCTGAACATGGCGTTTAGAGAGGTGTCCGTAGCGAGTCTTGTAGCCGAAGCCATGGTTTAGCTCGATAAGGTAGCCGTAGCCGGGCTTCCATCCCGAGAAGGATACAACAGCGTTACCCGTGGCATAGACAGCCGTACCCTTAGGCGCAGAGAGATCGACGCCCTCGTGCTTACGCCAAACGCCATAGCGAGGATGCTTACGCATGCCGTAAAGACTGCTCACCTTGCGCAGTTTGGTGCGGTCGATTGGCCATATTGCAGGTATTACGGTCGAGAACTCCTCTTTGTTCTCGGCCATATCCTGAGTCTGGTCTAAGGCTCGGGATGCGTAGTAGATGCCGCGTGTGAGGTGGTCCAAACGTCGCCACCCATCCTCGATGACTGCACCGTAGGGGTCGCTCTCAAAGTCGGCATACTTCGAGTCGTTATACTCGGCATAGACCGCGGGTATGTTGAGCGTATCGATACCCAAAAGTGGGCGATAGACATGTTGGTCGCGGTGCTTGATATCAGAGAGGAGCACCTCGGCCGATGCTATCTTTTCGGCGAGGATGTTGTATTGCGCTTCGAGACGAAGGTTATCTCGCTTGATCTTCGATATCTTGGGGGTATCGATCCATAGCGAGACAAGGATATTGCAAAGAGTGGCTATAATGAGGGTCACGACAAACTGGAAGACTATGCGATAGCCCTTTGACCAACGCTTAGGTTGGAGTAATTTTGTTCGTTTAGTCGTTGCCTGCATCGCCAATCTTGTTACGCTCTACGATAAAAAGTAAAAAATATTAAAAATATTGCGTTCCGCGCTACAAAATTACGGTAATTTGTGTAATTTTGCAACCGCTAATAAAATATAGGTAATAATAAATTTTAAGATATATGGAATCGAACAAAGTAAGAGAAGCATTTTTGGAGTTTTTCCGCTCCAAGCAGCACGAGATTGTGCCCTCAGCTCCTATGGTCGTCAAGAACGACCCGACGCTGATGTTTACCAACGCAGGTATGAACCAATTCAAGGATATCTTCCTCGGCAATGCTCCGCGCAAGTATCCCCGAGTGGCCGACACGCAGAAGTGTCTGCGTGTGTCGGGTAAGCACAACGACTTGGAAGAGGTGGGTCACGACACCTATCACCACACTATGTTCGAGATGCTCGGTAACTGGTCGTATGGCGACTACTTCAAGCGCGAGGCTATCGAGTGGGCATGGGAGCTACTTACCGAGGTATATAAGCTCGATAAGAGCCGTATGTATGCCACCGTATTCGAGGGTAGCGAGGAGGATGGCGTAGCCTTCGACCAAGAGGCTTACGACTATTGGAAGCAGTTCCTGCCCGAGGATCACATCATCCGCGGCAATAAGAAAGATAACTTCTGGGAGATGGGCGAGACAGGCCCTTGTGGTCCTTGCAGCGAGATTCACTTCGACCTCCGCGACGAGGATGAGGTAGCCAAGATTCCGGGTCGCGATATGGTTAATATGAGCCCTCCGCAGGTTATCGAGATTTGGAACCTTGTGTTTATGCAGTTCAACCGTAAGGCTAACGGCTCGTTGGAGCCTCTGCCCGCGAAGAATGTCGATACGGGTATGGGCTTCGAGCGTCTGTGCATGATTTTGCAGGGCAAGAAGTCGAACTACGACACAGATGTCTTCCAGCCTACGATTGCCCGTATTGCAGCTCTCTCGGGCAAGGAGTACGGCAAGGATGAGAAGTGCGACGTGGCTATGCGCGTTATTGCCGACCACCTTCGCGCAATATCATTCTCGATTGCCGACGGTCAGCTCCCCGCAAATGCTAAGGCGGGATATGTCATCCGTCGCATCTTGCGTCGTGCCGTGCGTTATGGCTACACCTACTTAGGTTTCAGCGAGCCCTTCATCTGCAAGCTCGTGGCAGGTCTTGTCGAGCAGATGGGCCACCAGTTCCCCGAGCTCGTGGCACAGCAGACACTCATCGAGCGCGTTATCGAGGAGGAGGAGGCTTCGTTCCTCCGCACCTTGGCTACGGGTATCAACCTCTTGGATGGTGTCATCCGCAAGAGCGAGGGCGGCAAGATTTCGGGTAAGGATGCCTTCCTTCTCTACGACACCTACGGCTTCCCCATCGACCTTACGGAGCTTATCGCTAAGGAGCAGGGTGTAGAGGTAGATATCGAGGAGTTCGAGCGCGAGTTGCAGGTGCAGAAGGAGCGTTCGCGTAACGCTGCATCGCAGGATATTGACGATTGGCAGGAGATTAAGCCTATCGCCGAGAGCATCTTCATCGGCTACGACAACCTTACGGCCGACGTGAATATCGCTCGCTACCGTCGAGTTAAGAGCAAGAACAATACCACCTTCCAGCTTGTCTTTGACCAGACTCCGTTCTACGGCAATTCGGGTGGACAGATTGGCGACGTGGGCTATATCGAGAGTGCTAACGAGCGCATCGAGGTTATCGCCACCGAGAAGGAGAATGGCCTTATCATCCACATCGTTAAGCAGCTCCCCGAGAACCCTGCGGCTCAGTTCCGCGCCGTGGTAAACGAGGAGGCTCGCAAGCGTGCTGCCAACAACCACACAGCTACTCACCTTGTAGATTACGCTCTGCGCAAGGTGCTTGGTACACATGTCGAGCAGAAGGGTTCGATGGTAGGCCCTATGGGTCTGCGTTTCGACTTCTCGCACTTCCAGAAGGTTAGTGCCGAGGAGCTTCGCGAGGTTGAGCGCGAGGTAAACCGTCTTATCCGCGAGAACTACCCGCTCAACGAGAAGCGTGATGCTACGATGGCCGAGGCTGAGGCTGCGGGAGCTATCATGCTCTTTGGCGAGAAGTATGGCGATAGAGTGCGTATCGTGAACTTCGGCCCTTCGACCGAGCTTTGTGGTGGTACACACGCTTCGGCTACGGGTAACCTTGGATTCTTCAAGATTTTGAGCGAGAGTGCTATCTCGGCTGGTGTGCGTCGTATCGAGGCTACAACGGGTGTAGCTGCCGAGGATATAATCTACGCTGCGCAGGATATGGTAACCTCGTTGGAGCAGCTTGTTCACAATCCCAAGGTGGTGCAGGCTATAGAGAAGATGATGGAGAGCAACGAGGCTCTTAGCCGCGAGGTGGAGCAGATGCGCAAGGAGAAGGTCGAGGCTTTGGCTGATAGCTTGGCCGAGAATACCCCTCTGCGCGAAGGTGTAACACTCGTTTCGCACACCTCGAAGCATCAGCCCGAGATGATGAAGGACTTGGCATTTGCTTTGCGACAGAGAGTCGAGCGTTTGGTTATGGTTATCGGTAATGTTTACGATGGCAAGCCTACGCTCAATGTGATGCTCTCGGACTCGATCGTCGAGCTCGGTGTCGATGCAGGAGCTGTTGTTCGTGAGGCTGCCAAGCTTATCAACGGTGGTGGCGGTGGTCAGAAACACTACGCTACGGCAGGTGGTAAGAACGCCGATGGCTTGCAGGCTGCCATAGATAAGGCTACAGAGCTTATCATGGCTAAGGTTAGAGGTTAATTGTTAAATTAGGTAAAACGTACAACGAAATGAGTAATAAGGTTTTATTGATGATATTGGATGGCTGGGGCAACGGCGACCACTCGAAGTCGGATGTTATCTACTCGATGCATCCTGCCTATATTGAAGCCATGACGGCGAAGTATCCTCATGCCGAGTTGCGCACCGACGGCGAGAATGTCGGTCTGCCCGAGGGACAGATGGGCAACTCGGAGGTGGGACACCTCAATATTGGTGCCGGCCGCGTGGTGTATCAGGACTTGGTAAAGATTAACCGTGCCTGCCGTGACAACTCTATTTTGCAGAACGAGGAGATAGTCAAGGCCTTTGAGTATGCCAAGCGTGAAGGTGTCAGCGTACACTTCATGGGCTTGGTGTCGGATGGTGGTGTTCACTCGTCGCTCGACCACCTCTTCAAGCTCTGCGACATCTCGAAGCACTACGGTATTGAGAGCACATATGTACACTGCTTTATGGATGGTCGCGACACCGATCCTCGTAGCGGTAAGGGCTTTATCGAGGCATTGGAGGCACACATGGCGGCCTCTACGGGTAAGATAGCCTCGATTATCGGCCGTTACTACGCTATGGATCGCGACAAGCGTTGGGAGCGTGTGAAGATTGCCTACGACCAGCTTGTCGAGGGTGTTGGCGAGCCCTCTACCGATATGGTTGCCGCCATGCAGAAATCTTACGACGAGGGCGTTACCGACGAGTTTGTTAAGCCCATTGTGCATGTCGATTCAGAGGGTAAGGCTATTGGTACTATTAAGCCTAACGATGTGGTTATCTTCTTCAACTACCGTAACGACCGCGCCAAGGAGCTTACCATAGTGCTCACACAGCAGGATATGCCCGAGGAGGGTATGCACACCATGCCGTTGTACTACTGCTGTATGACTCCCTATGATGCCAAGTTCGAGGGTCTGCACATCCTCTTCGACAAGGATAATGTGCCCAACACTATTGGCGAGTATGTCGCTCAGCAGGGTCTGAAACAGCTTCGTATCGCCGAGACCGAGAAGTATGCCCATGTCACCTTCTTCCTAAATGGTGGTCGCGAGGATAAGTTTGCCGAGGAGGATCGTATCCTTGTAGCCTCGCCTAAGGTTGCGACCTACGATTTGCAGCCTGAGATGTCGGCCTACGAGGTTAAGGATAAGCTTGTCGAGGCTCTTGGCGAGCAGAAGTACGACTTCATATGTCTCAACTTTGCTAATGGCGATATGGTGGGTCATACGGGCGTGTATGAGGCTATCGAGCGTGCGGTAAAGGCTGTGGATGAGTGTGTTAAGGATGTTGTCGAGGCAGCTAAGACTAACGGATACGAAGTTGTACAGATTGCCGACCATGGCAACGCCGACAACGCTGTTAATGCCGACGGCACACCAAATACGGCCCACTCGCTTAACCCTGTACCCATTGTTGTTGTTTCGGATAGGGTAGCGCGTGTTAAGAGTGGTATCTTGGCCGATGTAGCACCTACGGTTCTCGACCTTATGGGCTTGCCTAAGCCTCAGGAGATGACAGGCGAGTCGTTGGTAGAGTTTAAGTAGTGCGACTCTACGCATTACACTCTTACGATTAGGGCTGACTCTTGCGGGTCGGCCCTTTTGTTTTGTAGCTCTTGTTACCCCCCCATCACTCAGTAACAGGAGTAACAGGAG
>JAZNDK010000049.1:0-13331 GCA_045588005.1 Alistipes sp.
TACTCACGACGACGCTCTCGCTATGCGAGATTGTCGAGGCGAGTGGTTTTGTCAATATGTCGCACTTTATCTCGCTCTTCAAGCGACGCTACGGCATAACGCCCGCGCGACTGAGGCGCGACTATTACGGCTCGCCCATACGACAAGAGATGGTGAGTGAATAAAAATAGCCCTTTTATTCAACCTCATAACAAAAGTGGAGGTGACTAATTAACCTTTTAGTCACCTCCCTCTCCCCTAACTCATTAAAGCTCTATGATATAAAAATATATTTGAGAATGAAGAGTATGGCAAGTATCACCATCGTCGGGGTAAGCTTCTTAAACTTGCCACAACAGAGGTTTAGAAGCACATACGAGATAACGCCGATAAGGATACCGTCAGAGATAGAGTAGGACATCGGCATAAGGATCATGCAGACAAACGCTGGGATAGACTCGGTATAGTCGCCAAACTCGATATTACGGATAGGCTCAAGCATAAGCAGGCCTACGATAATAAGCACCGGTGCTGTTGCAGCTGCGGGTATCGATAGGAAGAGCGGCGAGAAGAATAGCGAGATAGCGAAGCAGCAGCCGATAGTAAAGGCGGTAAGACCTGTGCGACCACCCTGCGCCACGCCGGCAGCACTCTCAACATAGGTTGTGGTTGTCGATGTGCCGAGCATAGCACCCGCAGTTGTCGCAACAGCATCGGCCATAAAAGCCTGGTTGAGGCGATTGATACGACCATCCTTATTTACCATGCCCGAACGTGTGCAAACACCGATAAGCGTACCCACCGTATCGAACATATCGATAAAGAGGAAGGTGAAGACCACCACCAGCATATCGAGCGAGAGGATATGGTCCCACTCAAATTGACAGAATATAGGAGCTATCGAATCGGGAGTCGATAGGATACCCTTGTACTCGGTAATACCCATAGGAATACCGATGATAGTTGTTGCAAGGATACCGATAAGCATCGCACCGCGAACCCCCTTAACATAGAGGAATCCCGTAATCAGCAGGCCAATAAGGCCGAGTAGTGCCGAGCCCGAGGTGATGTCACCAAGACCTACGAGCGTAGCATCGTTATTGACAATGATATTGGCATTCTGCAAGCCGATAAAGGCGATAAATAGTCCTATACCTCCACCAATAGCGTAGCGTAGGTTTACGGGAATAGCATTAACAATAGCCTCGCGTATGTTTGTGATTGTCATAAGAATAAACAATATACCCTCGATAAATATTGCTGTGAGGGCAAACTGCCACGAGTAGCCCATGCCCATACATACGGTATAGACAAAGAAGGCATTAAGGCCCATTCCCGGGGCGAGGCCGAAGGGTAACTTCCCCAAGAAGGCCATCATCAGACAGCCAATAATGGCTGCAAGAGCTGTAGAGGTAAATACAGCTCCTGAGGGCATGCCGTCGAGAGCCGAGAATATCGAAGGATTCACGGCGAGGATGTACGACATGGTAAGGAATGTGGTGATACCGGCAAGTAGCTCGGTGCGGATGTTGTGCCTCTTCTGGTCGAAACCGAAGAGTTTATTGAGCATCTCCATTTGTGTTGGGTTATACGTTGTTAATATAGTTGCGAAGGTAGTAAAAATTTATAAATACGGGCACGCCCCATCCTCTATGTTCGCGAGTAGCTGTTGTCATCGCTCCTTCTCGATCTGCTGGCGTACCGACTCCTCGTGTATAGCACTGAAAATCGAGTGGATGAAACTACGCGATAGCCCCATATTCTCGGCCCTTGCCTCGGCAGCTTGCAGCAGCTCGTTGAAGCGTGCCTGCTGCACCACGGCCATCGAATGAGCGCGCTTATAGTCGCCAATTTCGCGGGCTACGCCCATACGCTCGGCAAGGAGCTCGACGAGGCGGTTGTCTATCGAGTCGATGTGAAGTCGGAAATCGCGCAGAGCATCCGACGCCTCGACCGAACGTCGCCAGATAAGGTCGCCTATAAGCCTCTTCAACTCCTCGGGCGTAATTTGCTGCTGGGCATCACTCAGCGCGCATGATGGGTTGTTGTGGCACTCGATCATCACACCGTCGAAGCCCAAATCGAGAGCCTCCTGAGCCAAGGGTGCGATAAGCTCGCGACGACCGCCAATGTGACTCGGGTCGCTAAGCAACATGAGTTCGGGCAGACGACGTCTCAGCTCGATAGGCACAGACCAATGTGGCGAGTTACGGTAGGCGGTCATCTCATATGTGCCGAAACCGCGGTGTACCGCAGCTATGCGGCGCACGCCACTATTATATACTCGCTCGATAGAGCCTATCCATAGCGACACGTCGGCAATAACGGGGTTTTTTACCAAGACGGCTGTATCTACGCCACGCAACGCATCGGCTATCTCCTGCATGGCGAAGGGGTTGGTCGTTGTGCGAGCCCCAATCCACACACCATCGATACCGCTGCGCAGAGCCTCCTCCAAATGTTCGGGCGTGGCAACCTCGGTCATGGTGTGTAAGCCATATAGCTCCTTCGCCTCGCTGAGCCAGCGCAGAGCCTCGCTACCCACGCCCTCGAACGACCCAGGTTTGGTGCGTGGTTTCCACGCTCCGGCGCGTAAAATCTTGACCCCTGCTTCGGCCACACCACGCGCTGTCGCAAGCAACTGCTTGCGGCTCTCGGCACTGCAAGGCCCTGCGATGTATAGCGGGGTTGCGGTGCAATCCTCGAATAGGGGCTTAAACATCTCCACGGCCTACTCCTCGACGATGGTTATAGAGAGGATAAGGTCGCCAGGGCGAATATCGTCGATGACATCGAGACCCTCGACAACCTTGCCAAAGCAGGTGTGTACGCCGTCTAAGTGCTGGGTATTCATGCGGTTGTGGCAGATGAAGAACTGCGAACCTCCCGTATTTGGACCACGATGAGCCATCGATAGCACACCGCGGTCATGGTACTGTCTCTCGGCACGTGTCTCGCAGGGGATAGTATATCCCGGGCCTCCCGTGCCATCGCCCTTGGGGCAACCACCCTGAATCACAAAGTCTGGAATAACACGGTGGAAGGCGAGAGCATCGTAGAAGTGGCTCTCGGCCAACTTCACGAAGTTATCAACGGTAATAGGGGTCTCCTCGGCGTATAGCTCGGCCTTCATGTCACCCTTCTCGGTAGATATAATTGCGTATTTCATAGTTTGTTATATTGTTTTTACGGGTTGTTACTCTCTCTCGATGGCTTTGAGTATCGCCTCTTCGTCGTAGCCACACTCGGCATATAGCTCCGAGGGCTTGCCCTGCTCGACAAACCTATCCTCAATGCCGAGGTTGGTTATCTCGGGGTTATACCCCTTGCGGAGCATAAACGCAGCTACAGTCTCGCCCACGCCACCACGCACGATGCCATCTTCGATGGTTATGATGCGTTTGAAACGTCGGCCTATATCGCTCAACAAACCCTCGTCAAGCGGCTTTGCATAGCGCAAATCATAGACGGCAACGCTGAGATTGCTACGCTCGGCAGCACGCAGTGCGCGGCCACACATCGTGCCGATGGCGACGATGGCTATGTCCGAGCCTTCGCGCAGTAGCTCGCCGCGACCCTCTTCGATAGCTACAAACTCGGTGTTTTGCCACTCGATACCCTCGCCCACGCCTCGCGGATAGCGTATGACGGTGGGGTGGTCGGCAGTCGAGGCGGTGTACATCATCTGACGCAACATCCACTCGTTGCGTGGCGTAGCTATTGTCAAGTTGGGCACACAGCCAAAGTATGCCAAGTCGAAAGCTCCATGGTGCGTAGCTCCATCCTCGCCTACGATACCTGCGCGATCTAAGCACATAACCACGGGGAGTCCTTGAAGGGCTACATCGTGGATGACATTATCGTAGGCACGCTGCATGAACGAGGAGTAGATGTTGCAGAAGGGGCGTGCTCCACCCGCCGCAAGACCCGCCGAGAATGTTACGGCATGACCTTCAGCGATACCTACATCGAAACATCTGTCGGGCATCTCACGCATCATGATATTGAGCGAACATCCCGAGGGCATGGCTGGCGTTATACCTACAACAGCGGGGTTAAGGCGTGCTATTTCGAGAAGCGTCTCGCCAAAAACATCCTGATAACGCGACGCAGAATACTCGCTCTTTATGCGATGGCCACTCTCCACGTCGAAACGGCCGGGGGCATGCCATACCGCAGGATCGGCCTCGGCAGCGGCATAGCCCTTGCCTTTTATTGTCTTGATATGTAATAGCTTAGGTCCTTTGATTCCCTTCAATGCACGCAGCGTACGCACAAGCTCTCTCACGTTGTGGCCGTCGATAATGCCGAAGTATCGGAAGTTGAGGCTCTCGAAGAGGTTGCTGTTTTGAAGAAGGCCCTGCTTTATGCCGTTACCTGCCTTTCGTGCTAAGGTGAGGGCGGGAGGTACAAGGCGTAGGATGCTCCACAGTGTTCTCTTGAAACGGTTGTACAGGCGCGATGTCGATATACGGACAAGGTAGCGGTCTAACGCTCCCGAGGGCTTATCTATCGACATAGAGTTGTCGTTGAGCACCACCAGAAGGTCGCTTGTGGGCGAGGCCCCCGCGTTGTTTAGACCCTCAAAGGCGAGGCCACCTGTCATTGCACCATCGCCGATGACTGCTACGACATGCTCTTTGCCACCGCGCATCTCCACCGACTTAGCCAAGCCAAAGGCTGCCGAAATGCTTACCGACGAGTGTCCCGCGCCAAACGAGTCGTAGGGGCTCTCCTCCATACGCGGGAAGCCGCTCAGGCCACCACGCATACGGTTGCGAAGAAAGGCCTCGCGTCGGCCTGTGATTATTTTATGTGCATAGGCCTGATGTCCTACGTCCCACACAATACGGTCTTCGGGCATGTCATATACGTAGTGCAGGGCGACGGTGAGTTCCACAGCTCCGAGGCTCGAGCCAAGGTGACCGGGATTTGCTGCGCAACACTCGATTATGTATTGGCGCAACTCACGACAATATACGTTGAGCTCCGAGAGAGATAGCTTTTTGAGCTGCTCGGGGGAGTCTATCGAGGTGAGGTATTTATATTTTGTTTCGCTCATTTCTACTACTATGTTGATTACAGCCTCTACTATAATTATACAAAGATACGATTTTTTTTGTGGTTTACCATATTTATCATTAAAAAAGCAGAAAAAGCGATTTATTTCTTGCTCTAAACCCTCGAAAATTATGTTTTTTGCGGAAAAGTTATTACCTTCGCATCAAATATAATCTCATTACGTTTATGACAACAGCAAAATACAGGAGAATACTTCTCAAACTCAGCGGCGAGTCGTTGCAGGGTAAGCAGAATTATGGTCACGATATTGCGGTACTACGTTCGTATGCCGAGCAGATTAAGCGCATCGCCGATATGGGTGTGCAGATAGGCATTGTCATCGGTGGTGGAAATATCTTCCGAGGTATTCAGGGTGCAGACCGCGGCTTCGACCGTGTCAAGGGTGATCAGATGGGTATGTTGGCAACGATTATCAACTCGTTGGCACTGCAATCGGCTCTCGAATCTGTGGGTGTTAAGTGCAAGGTACTCACCTCGATACGCATGGAGCCTATTGGCGAGTACTACTCTAAGGCTAAGGCTATCGAGTACCTCGATGCGGGATATGTGGTAATCATCGGTGGTGGCACATCCAACCCCTATTTTTCGACCGACACAGCCTCGGCACTTCGCGGCATCGAGATCGAGGCCGAGATAATGTTCAAGGGTACGCGTGTTGATGGCATCTACACTGCCGACCCCGAGAAGGATCCCACAGCAACAAAGTTCGACACAATAACCTTCGACGAGGTGCTGGCACGTCGCTTGAAGGTAATGGATCAGACAGCTTTTACGCTCTGTCGCGAGAACCATCTCAGCCTCATGGTCTTCGATATGGATACCGAGGGCAACCTCGAGAGGGTAATCCGCGGCGAGAATATAGGCACAGTAGTAACCGAATAATAAAGCAAAGTTATGGTTATCAACACAAAAAACAAGAAGCGTGGCTCGGTGCTTTCGCTCTCAATCATGTTCATTATCCTCGTAGGCTTGGTATTGGCAATACTCTTTTGGCCTATGCCCGCTTCGGCCGCTATTGCCGAGGAGCCTACAACGCAGGATGACATCGAGGCTACGACGCTTATCCATGCAGGAGATATGGCTCCCAACTTCACTGTCGAGATGCTCGGTGGTGGCAGCGTGACCCTCTCGGCCCTGCGTGGTAAGGTGGTATTGCTCAGCTTTTGGGCTACATGGTGTCCTCCCTGCCGTCAGGAGTTGTCGCACTTGCAGGCCGATGTTATCGATAAGTTTGCCGGCGACGAGTTCGTTGCTCTCCCCATCTCGCGTGGCGAGAAGCCTGAGACGGTAGAGGCTTTTATCAAGAAGATGAACTACACCTTTGCAGTTGGCTTGGATGGTGATCAGTCGATCTATCGAAAGTATGCTACCAACTACATCCCTCGCAGCTTTGTTATCGACCGAGAGGGTAAGGTGGTATATGTTGCTGTGGGCTACGACAAGAGTATCGCCAAGGAGATTGACGCAGCTATAAAGGGGGCTCTTGCCAAGTAGTGGACCGCCTCTATGAGTGGTGTAACAAGCAAAAATCAGTGATAATAAATAAACAGAAGAGAGTATGGATACCAAGACTATTTTGAATGAGGCTACCGACCGTATGCAGCGTGCCGTAGATCACCTTGTCGAGGAGTTGCTTAACATCCGCGCAGGCAAGGCTTCGGTGAATGTTCTCAACGGTGTATTTGTCGATTATTATGGCTCGCAGACTCCCGTGTCGGGTGTTGCCAGCGTTACCGTTCCCGATGCTAAGACCGTGCTTATTCAGCCGTGGGATAAGAATATGATTCGCCCTATCGAGAAGGCTATCATCGACTCTAATATCGGTCTTACGCCCTCGAATAATGGCGAGCATATTCGCCTCTCGATACCTCCCCTCACCGAGGAGCGTCGTAAGGAGATTGTAAAGAAGGTTAAGGCCGAGGGCGAGACTGCGCGTATCAGTCTGCGTAATGCTCGTCGCGACGCTGTCGAGAACTTCAAGAAGGCTCAGAAGGATGGCATGTCCGAGGATGAGCAGAAGGATGGCGAGGCACAGGTACAGAAGCTCCTCGAGAAGTTCTCTAAGCTCCTCGATGTAGAGTTGGAGAAGAAGGAGAAGGAGGTAATGACTGTGTAGTCCCGCCTACGAGCGTTTACCCTAACCTTGTTTGGATATAGACACTGACTACCCATCAGATGGTTGTCCTATTTCGGCTGTGAATATTTTTCACGGCCGAAATTGTTGATATATAGACTTGTTTTATTAGCGAGCGAGGGGGAGAGCTTGCTCCCATATGCGCCACAAAACAAAACAGACGACAATTTGTCGTCTGCTCTGCCATAAACTCTGAGGTCTGAAGCGGATTCGAAGCGAAGGAAATCCTTTCCGAGCTCGCGGGGATACCTCCTAGCGCAGGGCTTTGCCCGAGCAGTCATAATAATATCATCCCCGCAACCCTGCTACCCAAGGTGAGCAATGCGCTCGGTCAAAGCAGAGCGATAGCCGAAAGGCGGTTTTGTGTTGAGGGGCATTGGAGCTTGCTCCCATATGCGCCACAAAACAAAACAGACGACAAATTGTCGTCTGCTCTGTCATAAACTCTGAGGTCTGAAGCGGATTCGAACCGCTGTACGAGGTTTTGCAGACCTCTGCCTAGCCACTCGGCCATCAGACCATGTTTTGTGATTGAAGGATATTAACACTATGAAATGTTAGCTCCCTCAATCGAGGTGCAAATATAGGGATAATTTATGAATCTGCAAATTTTTTCTGAAAAATTAGCTAATTAAGCCCTTTGAGCCCCGCTTTTTTGGTACTCTTAGGAGCTATAATTGTCTCTGAAGGTCTAATGTTTCTCCAACAAAAGTATATATATGTATGGTAAGATGCTTGTTTTGAGGAAAATTTGCTTATCTTTGTACAAAAGTGCAAAACGATTAGCGAGGTTCGAGAATTTAGTGGGATTAGCGAAACAACAAATTTAGATACTCAGCCTTAACCCTAAGTTCCCACCACCCTACGCGTGAAACAAACATTAAACAAACCATATAATGAAACGATTATTAACCTTTGTGCTTGCTGCGCTATGTTTTGCAGCATGCACGCAGAACGATGTCGAGGAGCTTACGGCCAACCGTGCCGATGTCCCCGAGAGTATCACCGTTGGCTTCGAGGGTGGCGACACCCGTATCGAGCTTAACGAGGCATTGAAGAGTGTCTGGAGCGAGGGCGACGAGGTCTCGGTCTTCTACCGCTCGAACGCCAATCGTAGGTGGGCTTATCAGGGCGAGACCGGCGAGCGCATGGCCGAGCTCAGGCAAGTGGATAGTGGTGGCGAGCCTACGGCACAGTCGGCGCATATTGTCGTAGCCTACCCCTACGATGTTACCTACTACTTCAATCCCAACAGTGGTAATCTTCAAGCCTCGTTGCCCGCCGTGCAGAGCTACTTGGCGGGTAGTTATGGCAACGGAGGCAATATCATGGTGTCAAAGAGTGAGTACAACCAATTTGTATTAAAGAGTGTCTGCGGCTGGCTGCGTGTCGAGCTTACGGGCGAGGGCGAGATTGTCAAGAGTATCACTCTTCGCGGCAATGCCGGTGAGCAGGTTGCGGGCGAGGCATATATCGATACTGCAAACGCCGAGGCTACGTTGGCCTCGTATAGCGGCGAAGAGGGTAATGATGCCGGTGGCTCGCTTATCTTCGACGATACGATTTTTACCGAGGTTACCCTCGATTGTGGCTCGGGCGTGGAGCTTGGCTCAGAGGCTACGGAGTTCTATATCGCGCTTTTGCCTCAGACTTTCGAGGAGGGCGTAACCATCGAGGTCGATTGTGCGGGTTATAAGCCTATGACCCTATCTACGGAGAGCAGCATCACCATCGAGCGCAACCATATTGTACCTATGGAGGCCGTGGAGCACAATGCCGAGGAGATTGTTCCTGCCAACGAGTTGCGTTACACAGCTACGGCTTTGGTTGAGCCAGATAACGAAGCAGCCTTTGATGTAGCTATTATTTCTAATGAATGGGATGAAGCTACAGGCAAGGGCGTTATCACTTTCGACGGCGAGCTAACGGAGATTGGAAATGGGGCATTCAATGATTGCGATAGCCTCGAAAGTGTTACAATCCCCGATAGCGTAACAACGATTGGAGAGGATGCATTCTCTTTATGCGACAGCCTAACAAGTGTTACAATCCCCAATAGCGTAACGACGATTGGAGAGTATGCATTCGCTGATTGCAGCAGCCTAACAAGTGTTACCATCCCCGATAGCGTAACCTCGATTGGAAATTCTGCATTCGATTTTTGCGAGAGCCTAACAAGTGTTACAATCGGCAATAGCGTAACGACGATTGGAGATTCTGCATTCTACTATTGCCACAGCCTAACAAGTGTTACAATCCCCGATAGTGTAACGACGATTGGAGAGGAAGCATTCTATTATTGCGAGAGCCTAACAAGTGTTACAATCGGCGATAGCGTAACTACGATTGGACATAGGGCATTCTATAGTTGCGACCTAACAAGTGTTACAATCGGCAATAGCGTAACGACGATTGGAGGTGAGGCATTCGGATTATGCAGCAGCCTAACAAGTGTTACAATCCCCGATAGCGTAACGACAATTGGAGATTATGCATTCTATTATTGCCGCAGCCTAACAAGTGTTACAATCCCCGATAGCGTAACGACGATTGGAGATGGGGCATTCAGAAGTTGCGACAGCCTTGCTGAGTTTAATGGTAAATTTGCTTCAGAAGATGGCTGTTGCTTGATTGTTGATGGAGTGCTTAATGCCTTTGCTTTGGGTTGCGGTGTTACAGAATATACCATTCCCGATAGCGTAACGACGATTGGAGAGGAGGCATTCTATGCTTGCTTCAGCCTAACAAGTGTTACAATCGGCGATAGCGTAACGGCGATTGGAAATTCTGCATTCAATGGTTGCAGCAGCCTAACAAGTGTCTATTGCGAGGCGATAACACCGCCGACATTGGAGAATAGCTCTGTATTCGACTACAATAAATCTAGTCGCAAGATTTATCTCCCTGCCGAGTCGGTAGAGGCGTACATGGCAGCCGAGAATTGGAGCGAGTATGCCACAGATATTGTTGGCTACAACTTCGAAACAGGCGAAGAAGTTGCTATTAGCAACAAATTATTCTACACCGCCACGGCATTGGTTGAGCCAGATAACGAAGCAACCTTTAATGTAGCTATTATTTCTAATGAATGGGATGAAGCTACAGGCAAGGGCGTTATCACTTTTGACGGCGAGCTAACGACGATTGGAGAGTATGCATTCGCTGGTTGCGAGAGCCTAACAAGTGTTACAATCCCCGATAGCGTAACGACGATTGGAGAGGTGGCATTCCATAATTGCGACAGCCTAATAAGTGTTACCATCGGAGATAGCGTAACGACGATTGGAGGGATGGCATTCTATGAATGCAGCAGCCTAACAAGTGTCGCAATCCCCGATAGCGTAACGACGATTGGATATGAGGCATTCCGTTTTTGCACCAGCCTAACAAGTGTTACAATCGGAGATAGCGTAACGACGATTGGAGATTATGCATTCCATTATTGCAGCAGACTAAGAAGTGTTACCATCCCCGATAGCGTAACGACGATTGGAGAGGCTGCATTTGGTGGTTGCAGCAATCTTGCTGAGTTTAAGGGCAAGTTTGCCGCAGATGGTGGTCGCTGCTTAATTAAGGATAATACTCTTATTGCCTATGCAAATGCCTCGGGTACTACATATACAATCCCCGATAGCGTAACGGCGATTGGAGATGAGGCATTCTATTATTGCTACAGCCTAACAAGTGTATATTGCGAGGCAGCAACACCGCCGACATTGGGTGGTAGCTCTGTATTCGACTCCAACGCTGATGGTCGTAAGATTTATGTCCCTGCTGATTCGGTAGAAGATTATAAGGCTGCCGAGTATTGGAGCGAGTATGCCGCAGATATTGTTGGCTACAACTTCGAAACGGGCGAGGTGGTAGAGTAGCAGACTTATAAAACTTAGATAGCTATGAAGAGAACAATGTCGATTATGTGTGCTGCGGCACTTGTAGCTGCCGTAGCCTGTCAAACGCCCGAGGGCGACACGAGCGATATCCCCACAAAGCCTATCTCGGAGATGTGCTACACCCCCGAGAGCACCTCGTTTGAGGTGTGGGCACCCACGGCCGAGGCGGCTGTTGTACGCCTATACGATGGCGACACGCTCGCCGACGAGGTGGCTATGGAGCGAGGCGAGAGGGGTCTGTGGCATGCCACGGTCGAGGGCGACCATAAGGGCCGCTACTACGCCTTTGCTGTGACTATCGCGGGCGAGCAACTCAACGAGAGTGCGGGCATCTTCGCTAAGGCTCTCAACGTTAATGGTGGCCGTGGAGCTGTCATCGACCTGAGCGACACCGACCCCGAGGGTTGGGCCGAGGATCGGGCACCCGAGGTTAAACCCTCGGAGAGGGTCATCTACGAGATGCACTACCGCGATATGACAGCGCACGCCTCGGCAGGTACGCGCCTCAAAGGCAAGTACCTATCGATGGCCGAGCGTGGCACACGCTCGTTCGAGGGCCTCGCAACGGGCCTCGACCACCTCGTAGAGATGGGTGTAACACATGTGCACCTCCTCCCAACGGCCGACTTCGGCTCTATCGACGAGTCGCAGCCTACCGACCAATACAATTGGGGCTACGAACCTAAGAACTACAACACCCCGGAGGGTACATACTCAACCGACCCCGCCGACCCCGAGGCACGCATCCGCGAGCTTAAAACTCTCGTCAAGGCGATGCACGATGCGGGGTTATGCGTCGTTCTCGACGTGGTTTACAACCATACGACCGTAGCCCGGAACTGCGGCTTCGAGCTCACCTTCCCCGGCTACTTCTACCGCATGAGGGAGGATGGCAGTTTTGCCGATGGCTCGGGCTGTGGTAACGAGACGGCGAGCGAGCGACCCATGATGCGCAAGTATATGGTCGAGTCGTTGGAGTATTGGGTTAAGGAGTACCATATCGACGGCTTCCGCTTCGACCTTATGGCGATACACGATATCGAGACTATGAACCTCATCCGCGAGCGTCTATCGGCACTCAACCCCGATATATTGCTCTATGGCGAGGGCTGGGCTGCAAGTGCTCCCCACTACGACGAGGCGAAGCTCGCCTTCAAGCGTTACACCCACCGCATGCCGGGTGTTGCTGCCTTCTCAGACGATATTCGCAATGCACTGCGTGGCACGCTCGACCTCTCGGAGGGCGGATTTATCCACGGCGTAGCAGGTAACAAGGAGGCACTCAAATTCGGCATCGTGGGTGGTGTCGAGCACCCCGAAGTCAGCCATAGCGAGGCGGCATGGTGTGCCGAGCCTACGCAGCATATAAGCTATGTCACATGTCACGACGACCACAACCTGCGTGACCGCCTCGAACACCTCTCGCCCGAGGCCTCGGAGGAGGAGCTTCTGAAGATGGACAAGCTCGCCCAGTTCGGAGTATTTACCTCACAGGGCATCCCCTTCTTCTTCTGCGGCGAGGAGATGTTCCGCACGAAACTCGGCGAGAAGAACACCTATAACATGCCCGATAAGTACAACGCTATCGATTGGTCGCTCAAAAGCCGCTATGCCGACTTGGTGGCCTACTACAAGGGCCTTATCGCCCTACGTAAGGCCCATCCCGCTTTTGCTCTCGGCACGGCCGAGGCTGTCAGGGAGCACCTCTCGTTTATCGAGCATGAGAACGAGGCTGCCGTGGGCTTTGTCCTCGAAGGTTTGGAGGGCATCGACTCGGCACGCCGTATCGTAGTGCTTATGAACGGCTCGCGCGATAGCGTTAAGTTTGACATCCCCGCGGGTAACTATGTTGTGCTCGCTGATGGCTCGGGCATCGACCTTACGGGTCGCGTAACGCTCAATAGCGACGGCGTAGCTACTGTAGCTCCTATCGAGGGAGTTATCTTGGCAGAGTATTAACTGAAAGATCTTATGACTCTCATAGAATAATCACTCTCATAGATACTATGGGCTGGCTAAAATATCCTTTTTAGTCAGCCCATTTTTTTTGTTCGACTATTTGATTATACACTGCAAAATGCGCTGTTTGGCCCGCTCACACAATAAAAACCACAATATTTCTTGTATATTTATATTGAGATAGGTTCAAAGTAGCTGAGAGGCGACAGAAGTTCTTTTTCGTTGCATTATTATTTATATCTTTGTATTGCCAAATGGAAAAAACAGAGAGATAATGGATAGAG
>JAZNDK010000050.1:0-26017 GCA_045588005.1 Alistipes sp.
TTCCGCGAGCAGCTGGCTAACTATATCAACGACGAGAATCGCCAGATTGAGGATGACTTCCTCTGCGAGATTCTCTTCAACGAGGAGCTCTACGCGTCGCGTCTTAACCAGACTGCCGGTGTAGATGTAGTCAAGGCTTCGGCAAACAACTACTACGAGGGCGTATCTCAGGAGGAGGTCGAGGCATTCTACGCAGGCATGGTTGCTGCCGACGCCAACAACCCCGAGCCTATATCATACGGTCTTAACTCGAAGCTTATGCGCGACGAGAATGGCCAGATTGTCGAGCGCGTATGGAAGATTGGTGGCATGTACTCTCCCGCCATCGAGCAGATTGTATTTTGGTTGGAGAAGGCTGCTACGGTAGCTCATGGCGAGCAGAAGGCTACTATCGAGGCCCTCATCAAGTACTACCGCACGGGCGACCTCAAAGATTTCGACGATTACAGCGTACTCTGGGTTAAAGATACAGCCTCGAATGTCGATTTCGTGAATGGCTTTATCGAGAATTATGGCGATCCCCTCGGCCGTAAGGCTTCGTGGGAGTCGGTCGTAAACTTCCGCGACGAGGAGGCTTGCCACCGTACCGAGATAATGGCGGCTAACGCTCAGTGGTTCGAGGATAACGCACCTATCAACCCTGCCTACCGCAAGGAGGAGGTTAAGGGCGTATCGGCAAAGGTTATCACCGTGGCAATGCTTGGTGGCGACTGCTTCCCCGCAACTGCTATCGGTATCAACCTTCCCAATGCCGATTGGATTCGTAAGGAGCACGGCTCGAAGTCGGTGACTATCGACAATATCACCTACGCCTACGACAAGGCGGCACAGGGCAACGGCTTTGCCGAGGAGTTCGTACTCCGCGAGGAGGATCGCGAGCGTATGGCCGAGTGGGGCAAGCTGAGCGACGACCTCCACACCGACCTTCACGAGTGCTTGGGTCACGGCTCAGGTCAGCTCGCTCCGGGTACTAAGCGCGACGAGCTTCGCACCTACTCTTCGACTTTGGAGGAGGCGCGTGCCGACCTATTTGCTCTCTACTACCTCGGTGACGAGAAGCTCATCGAGATTGGTCTTATCCCCACCTTGGATGTTGCTTGGGCGCAGTATAGCAAGTATATCATGAACGGTATGATGACGCAGCTCTCACGTATCGAGCCCGGCAAGAATGTCGAGGAGTCGCATATGCGTAACCGCAAGCTTATCGCCGAGTGGTGCTACGAGAAGGGCAAGGCCGAGAATGTTATCGAGCTTGTGGAGAAGGATGGCAAGCACTATGTCGTTGTAAACAACTTCGAGCGTCTCCGCGAGCTCTTTGGCGAGCTCTTGTGTGAGGTTCAGCGTATCAAGTCGGAGGGTGACTACGAGGCATGTCGTGCTTTGGTCGAGGACTATGCTGTTAAGGTTGATCCCGCCATCCATGCCGAGGTTATCGAGCGTAACAATGCTCTCAAAATCGAGCCTTATGGCGGCTTCGTAAATCCCGAGTATGAGCTTGTTACCGACGAGGCTGGTAAGGTTGTTGATGTTAAGATCAGTTATCCTGCCAACTACATCGAGCAGCACTTACACTATGGTAAGGATTATTCGTTCTTGCCTACCCTCAACTAATTTGGTGTGAAAAGCCGCAATCTGCGGCACATCCCAAAAAGGAGACCCCTCGGGCTGTACGTCAAAGTACTATCCCGAGGGGTCTTCTTTTCTGATGCACCACATCTCACGACTTTTGCTCCCAAATTTAATTTGGTGTGAAATGAGGGCCATTCTCGGCCTCTCAATCATTTATAGGTCAGATAGGTTAAATGGGCATTTTTCCCATGCAACCCATATAACCCATGTAACCCACAGAACCTATTAAGCGAGTATGCCGCACCTACAAATACCCAACAAGCGAAGCGTATCAATAACTACCCTCTACCACGCGGCAACCTCTCGTTAGCTACAAAAACAAATTAGGAGGCTGAATAAAAAGTGTATTTTGTCGTTACGCTCGCCCTCAAAATGCTCATTTACGCTTAGTAAACTCCGCTTTTTCGGGCTTCGCAAGCCTAAAACTACATCTTTTTATTCAACCTCCCCTAAGTTGAAGCTACAGCCGCGAGCTACGAGTGCCGTGCCATAGTCTTAGTCTATATAGCCGTTGCCTTAGTATATATAGGTGTCAGGCCTACAACCAGCCACCATTTGCGGCTACAGCATTGCGCACGACAAACTCGAACTCGCGTGTAACCTCCATGCCGCCCATATTGTCGCCGCCACCGACCGACGTGCCGCCGATAATAGCCGTAACACGCATACGACCGCTACCTCGCTTTGTAGCGCGTACCACGAGTTTGCCATTCTCGATCGTAGGTGCATTGGTAATGCCCATAGCTGCCATATCCTCGGCCGACATCTCAACCGAGGTGTAGGTGAGCGATGAGGAGCTGTCGCCAAAGTAGTTGTTGAGCGAGAGGGCCTCGGTGTTGCCTGCTGCAATATAGATGCAGGGTGTACCCTCAACCTGCATAAGCAGGCGGTGCGCGTCGATATAGCCCGAGCCGAGATTATTGGCGTAGCGCGATAGGTCGATAGTATCATACAAGGTAGTTTTAGTGCCTGTCTGATAGCGGTTGATATCGTGTACCGAGCTAAGTATCAAAGCCTTGAACTCTTCGCGAGTGAAGCTCTTGCCCAACTTTAATGCATACGACAAGCCAAGGGCTGCGCAACCACTAACATGGGGTGTCGCCATTGAGGTACCTCGTTCGTAGTTGTACTCATACGGATCGACCGAAGTAGAGCATATCCTATGCATCCAGCCCGTGCCCGACATGTTTCCCTCTCCTCCCGGGGCACATATATTTGCTCCCGCGCCATAGTTCGTGAATGTCGAGGCGCGGAAGTCGGGTGCAAAGGATGTTACACATATATTATCATAGTATGCGCCCGGGTATGAGGGTACTCCATATCCGTCGTTACCCGCTGCAAAGAGTGCTATACCGCCGTCGATAACGCCATCGAGCTTCGCGTTATTCTTGAAGTAGTTGATAGCGTCGATAAGTACTGAGTAGATGCTGGCAAACTTCTGGTCGCTGACGTATGACCCCTTGGCAAATGCCCACGAGTTGTTGATAATTACAGCACCATTGTCGGTAGCATACTTAATAGCGGTAGCAATATTATTGGCGCTTATGCTCTGCCCATCCTTGTATATCTGGCATGTCATAATGCGACAGCCATCGCCATTGCCCGAGCCTCCTGCTACGCCTGCTACGCCTATACCATTGTTGCTCACTGCGGCAATAGTGCCTGCTACGTGTGTGCCGTGATTATCAAAGATGATGTTACCATTATCATCGTTGAAGTTGTAGCCGTAGATGTCATCCTTATAGCCGTTCCCGTCATCGTCTATGCCCGGATTGCCATTCATCTCTGCCTCATTGATCCACATATTATCTGCTAAGTCGGGGTGGTCATACTTTACGCCACCATCAATCACAGCGACGATGACGCGTCTATCGCCTGTCGAGTACTTCCATGCGGGGAATAGGTTGATGTCTGCACCTTCGGCAAAGGGGTAGTCGTTGCCAGCATGTAGTGAGCAGTCGTTGTAGTAGTGCCACTGATCAGGCAACAACTCGTCGTTGAAGGGCATCTTCTCCGCTGTAGCACGTGTTGCCACGTGGCCACCTGCCTCTTCGCCAGAGTACTCCTCGCCGAGATGCTCCATGATAGCATCGTATTCAACGACGGCTACGCGGCTGTTGGCGGCGATAGTGCGTGCTATCTCCTCCAAGTCGATGTTCTCGTCAAAGCTCAATACCCACCAGCGATAGAGCTCCTCGCTACGCAAAATAGCCTCTGTAGCACGACCGGCGGGGAAGAGTGGACGAGCCTCAATAGCGATGCCTGCATCCTCGATATTGAACTCCTTAGTGTAGGTATCGAGCTTAACAAGCAGTCTGCCTCGAGTAGCACTATCGGCTGTGCCGACAATCTTGGCCGTATAGGTTGTATCCTCCTTTACGCTCTGCTCGAAATCGTATGTACACGCTACGGCAACTACTGTCAGAGCAAAAAATAGTATAAACTTTCTCATAATCTTAGTATGTTCCTAACTTAAAAACAATCTTCTGACAATACAACTCGTCTGCCTCCAACTCGATTGAGGGGAAGTGGGGATGGTGTACAGCGTCGCTATACCCCTGACACTCGATAGCCACTCCGGCATAGTCGTCGTAACGCTTATCCGACTTTGTTATGGGGCAGCCTCCGGCCAACCAGTTACCCGTATAGAGCACCGCAGCAGGCTGTGACGAGAGTATCGTTACGCGGCGACCCGTAGCCTCGCAGCGTAGCTCGCCAACCTCCTGCAAGATATTCTTCTGCCAGCCATCAACCGCAAAGCAGTGGTCATAGCCGCGATAGGTGCGTATGTTGTTGAACTCCGACTCTATCTCGTCGCCAAACCTACGCCACTCGGTGAAGTCGAGAGCCGTACCCTTAACGTCGAGCAGCTTGCCCGTGGGTATCTGCACCGTGTCCATCTCCAAGACCTTCGAGCAGTTGAGGTGTAGCTCGTGGTCGAGAATTGTCTTGCCCGAGCCCTCGCCGTGAAGGTTCCAATAGAGGTGGTTTGTGAGGTTTACAACAGTGCGCTTATTGCTCTTTGCCAAGTAGGTTATTTCGAGGTTATTGTCGTCGTCAAAATCATAGACTGCCTCGACGATAAGCTCGCCCGGGTAGCCCTGCTCGCCATCCTCCGAGATACGCGAGAAGACTACACGGTTGGTCTCGACGCGACCCTCCCAATAGCAGTTTGCAAAACCCTTAGTGCCTCCGTGCAGGTGGTTAGGGCCGTTGTTCACTTCCAAGCGGTACTCCACGCCATCGACCACCATATGGCCGCGGGCTATACGACCCGCAACGCGGCCTACACTCTTGCCACTTGCTGCGCCATCGCCAAAGTAGCTCATGCAATCCTTATAGCCGAGGGCTACATCGTCGATATAGCCATTGCGGTCGGCAAACTTAACAGCCACGATAGAGGCTCCCATGTTGCAGAGCTGCACCTCCGAGCCACGGCTGTTGCGCATGGTGTAGAGGATGATACCCTCTCCCTCGGGTGTAGAGCCCCATATATGCTGTAAAATCTCCATTACTCCAAAGGTTTAACGTTAGCAATAAGGTTGTCAATACGGCGCACGCACTCCTCGCGGCCGATAAACTCCGTAACATCGAACATGCCAGGACCCTTGCCTGCGCCGACCAATGCCAAGCGTAGCGTATTCATCACCTGACCGAGCGAAAGACCCTTCTGCTCGATCCAGCCACGCACTACAACCTCGGTATTCTCCTTCGAGAAATCCTCGATGGTGAGGAGCAACTCCCTAAGCTCGGCAAGCATTGCGGGATTCTCGCCCTTCCACTGCTTCTTCACGAGCTTCTCCTCGTACTCCGTGGGTGCTACAAAGAAGAACGATGTGAGGTCCCACAGGTCGGTGACAAGCGTCACGCGCTCCTTCATAATCTCGGCAGCAAGACCTGCACGCTCGTCGCTCGTATCGATGCCGTGCTCACGCAAGATAGGCTGATAGAGCTTGGCAAGCTCGTCGCGGCCGAGCGAACGGAAGTATTGCGCATTAAACCACTTCGCCTTATCGGGCTGGAAGCGTGCTCCGGCCTTCGATACGCGCTCCAACGAGAAGGCCTCGATAAGCTCCTCCATAGAGAATATCTCCTGCTCAGTACCCGGGTTCCAGCCAAGGAGAGCCAACATGTTGATAAAGGCCTCGGCCAAGTAGCCATCCTCGCGGTAGCCGCGGGCGGTGTCGCCCGTAGCGGGTGACTTCCAGAAGAGCGGGAATACGGGGAAGCCCATCTTGTCGCCGTCACGCTTCGAGAGCTTACCACCACCCGTAGGTTTAAGCAACAGCGGTAGGTGAGCAAATTCGGGGCGTGTATCCTCCCAGCCAAAGGCTCGGTAGAGTAGGTAGTGTAGCGGCAACGAGGGCAACCACTCCTCGCCACGGATGACGTGCGATACCTCCATAAGGTGATCATCGACAATATTGGCAAGGTGGTAGGTGGGCAGCGCATCGGCCGACTTGTAGAGCACCTTATCGTCGAGTGTCGAGGTGTTCATCTCGACATGACCGCGAATAAGGTCATCCATCTTGACAACCTCGTTCTCGGGCATCTTGAAACGTACTACCCACTGGTCGCCACGAGCTATGCGGGCCTCGACCTCCTCTTTGGGTAGGCAGAGCGATGTGGCGAGGCTCTCTCTCACCTCGTAGTTGTAGGCGAAGGTTTTACCTGCGGCCTCAGCCTCGGCACGAAGCTTATCCAACTCCTCGGGAGTGTCGAAGGCGTAGTATGCCCAGCCGGCATCTACAAGCTGTGTGGCATACTTCAAATATATATCCTTGCGCTCGCTCTGACGATAGGGAGCATGAGGACCGCCCACGCCTACGCCCTCGTCAATCTCGATGCCGCACCATTTGAGCGACTCGATGATATACTCCTCTGCACCCGGAACAAAACGCTGCGAGTCGGTATCCTCGATACGGAGCAACATCTTACCGCCATGACGACGTGCAAATAGGTAGTTATAAAGTGCTGTGCGCACACCTCCGATGTGGAGCGGGCCTGTGGGGCTCGGCGCAAAACGTACTCTTACTTCTCGTGACATAATATTATCGTTTTCTAAGTTATACTAATTGTGATTGTCAATTTTATACTCGGCGCGCACTGTTACGCGTGCCTTCTTCTCGCGCGACGATAGGTTGAAAGCTCCGCCTGCCGAGAATTCCTCGTCGCCCGTAGCTGCCGTAATCTGGAATACACCCGCCGACGAACGTGTAAGCTCCCCAAGTTCCGAGCCTGAGTTTTTGGCGATGAGCGATGCTCGCTCGTGCGCATCGGCTGCTGCCGAGGCGATAAGGTCGAGTTTGAGGGTGTTCAGGTCGCTGTAGAAGTACATAGGCTCGTTTACGCTGATGTCTATACCCTCGGCCAGCAACGACGAGAGCTCGCGTGCAACGCGCTCCACAGCGTCGATATCGTTCGACTCGATGGTAAAGCCCTGTGTCAGGCGGTAACCCTTAAACTGCTCGCCGATATACTTACCCTCCTGATATATCGAAGTGGTCATCTCGTAGTTCGAGAGCATGTTGAATTTGATATTGCTGCTCGCGACACCCAACTTCTCGATAAAGGCGACAACCTTGTTGCGGTCGCGCTCCATAAGACGGTAGCCCTCGGCGGCGTTGTAATCCTCGACGTTGATATGGCCCTTGACGATGATTATATCCGAGGTAAACTCCGTCTCGCCAAGTCCCGTAACTGTTATAGTGCCTCTATCCGAGCGACTACGCTCCGTATATGCCGATGCAATAACCATGGCGGCCAAGACTACGGCCGACGACATGATGATATATTTCCAAAGTTTTTCCATAACTCTATATATTTTGTTGTCGAAGTATTTATTGTTCTAATTTATTGTTCTCAGACCTCTCTCATTACACGTTGAATAGGAAGTGCATGATGTCGCCATCCTCGACAACATACTCCTTACCCTCGATGCCAATCTTACCCACATCGCGGCAGGCACGCTCCGAGCCAAGCTCCACATAGTCGGCATACTTGATAACCTCGGCACGGATAAAGCCACGCTCGAAGTCGGTGTGGATGATACCTGCGGTCTCGGGTGCTTTCATGCCGCGGCGGAAGGTCCATGCACGGCTCTCGTCGGCTCCCGTAGTGAAGAATGTCTGAAGGTCGAGAAGACGGTAGGCAGCCTTGATAAGACGGCTCACGCCCGACTCTTCAAGACCCATATCTTGAAGGAACATCTGTCGCTCCTCGAAGCTCTCCAACTCGGCGATGTCGGCCTCGGCCGATGCTGCCACGATAAGCATCTCGGCCTTCTCCGAGGCGATAGCCTTGCGCACAGCCTCGGTGTGGGCATTACCCATCACGGCAGATGCCTCATCGACGTTGCAGACATAGAGTACAGGCTTGTCGGTGAGTAGGTTGAGATCCCACACCACCTTACGCTCCTCGGCCGTAAGCTCCACTGTGCGTGCCGAAAGACCCTGCTCCAAGGCCTCCTTGTATTGGAGGAGGATGTCGTACTGACGCTTAGCAATCTTATCGCCTGCGGTAGCCTGCTTCTGACACTTGCCGATGCGGTTCTCGATAGTCTCCAAATCTTTGAGCTGGAGCTCCGTATCGATGATACCCTTGTCGCGCAACGGATCTACCGTGCCATCGACATGGGTGATATTCTCATTCTCGAAGCAGCGCAAGACGTGTATGATAGCGTTAGTATTTCGGATGTTGGCCAAGAACTTATTGCCGAGGCCCTCGCCCTTGGATGCCCCCTTAACCAGACCTGCGATATCGACAATCTCGATAGTTGTGGGAACAACGCGCTTGGGATTATCTATCTCGGCGAGCTTCATCAATCGCTCGTCGGGTACGGTAATAACGCCCACGTTGGGCTCGATGGTGCAGAAGGGGAAGTTGGCCGCCTGAGCACGCGCATTCGATAAACAATTAAAAAGTGTCGATTTGCCGACGTTGGGCAATCCTACTATTCCACATTGTAAAGCCATATCTAAATCTTTCGTTTATAATCGTTTATAATTCAAATACAAATTTCAAAATCTAAAATCAATTTCGTCTCTCCTCTCGCGCCATTTCGCATCCTCTTTTGGACACTATTCTATACGTCTTAGTCGGCCTGCGATACATTTACAAGGGCCTCGCGGTAGGCGTTCAGTATTCGCGACTTGGAGATAAAGCCCAAGTAGCGGTTGTTCTTTGTAACCACGGGCAGCATCCATGTATTAGCCTGCTCGAAACGGGGCATGATGCTCTGTATCATCTCGTGCTCCAAAATCTTATCGGGTGGCTGTATCATATAGTGCATTATAGGCCTGCTCCACTTATCTCGGTTGAACATATCGTGGCGCAGGTCGTCGAGCTGCACAACGCCAATAAGCTGACCGTCGTTATTTACCACGGGGAAGATGTTTCGACGGGCGTTCGAGATGATGTTTACCACGTCACCCAACGTGATAGACTCTCTGAGGCGTATGAAGTCGGTCTCCATGAGCTCGTCGAGACGCAGAAAGACAAAGGCCGAGGAGTCCTTATCGTGGGTGAGCAACTCGCCACGCATACGTAGCTGCTTGGTGTATATCGAGTCGCGGTCGAGGCTATAATTCACAGCAAACGAGATACAAGCCACAATCATCAGCGGGATGAATAGTCCGTAGCCGTTCGATAGCTCGGCGATAAGGAATATCGCAGTCAGCGGGGCCTTCATTACGCCCGACATCACGCCCGCCATACCGGCCAACGTGAACGATGTGATAGATACATCCCACCCAAACACGGCACGACAGATAACGGCCAGCGTAGCTCCGGCAAAGGCTCCGACAAATAGCGACGGAGCGAATGTTCCACCCACACCGCCGGCAGCATTGGTCGTAGCCATGGCTATAACCTTGAAGAGCATGATGGCGATAAGGTAGATGATAAGAAACCAATCGGCCTCGCGGAACGAGTAGAAGAGGGTGTTGTTGAACAGGTCCTCGGTGTGACCCGACATCAGCGTACCGAAGCTCTCGTGGCCCTCGCCATAGAGGGGCGGGAAGATGAACATCAGCACACCGAGCGATATGCCGGCATAGAGCCACTTGCGCCACTGCTTATCTATCGAGTTGTAGAAGCCTCCGACCTTCGAGTTTACCGAGGTAAAGTAGTAGGCCATGATACCGCAGAAGCAGCCGAGCAAGACAAATAGGGGCACTTGGGCCACTTGGAACATGTCGTGTCTGTCAAGCGTTACGGCGATAATTGGCGAGAAACCGTGCAGAGCGAGCGAGGTGATGGTCGCCGTCATCGAGGCTAACAGAAGCGGGATAATCGACTTAGAGGTAATCTCGAGCATGAGAATCTCGAGCACAAAGACAACACCCGTAATCGGAGCCTTAAAGATGGCGGCCACGGCAGCACCTGCACCACAGCAGAGTAGCAGCGTGATATTCTTGTAGTTTAGTCGAGCGAGCTTGCCTACATTCGAGCCTATGGCTGCACCGGTAAGCACAATGGGGGCCTCGGGGCCTACCGAACCACCAAAGCCGATGGTCGTAGCACCGCCCACAATCGAGGTCCAACAGTTGTGCCCTGCGATACGCGAATTTTTACGCGACATGGCGTATAGCACGCGTGTCACACCCTCCGAAATACCATCCTTGACGACATACTTCACAAAGAGCGTGGCGAGGATGATACCTATCGAGGGATAGATAAGGAAGAGCCATTGTGCCTGATCGTCGGGAGTCCACGATGTGAGGGCGTGGGTGATGGTGTGGAGCAGGGTGTTGAAGATGTAGGCTCCCATGCCGGCAAACAGACCCACGATGATAGCCAGTATGGCCATCACCTGAGCATTTGTCAGTCGGCGTGTGGTTAGTAGTATAACCTGATAAATGCGATCCTTTATCCTCTTTTCAAGTTCAATCATGATACCTCTTCAAGCGTAGGTGATACTCTACATCGAGAGCTACTTTCTGTACTGCTCGGCCTGACGCGTTATGAGCTCCGTATCCTCGAAGTAGTTGATACGCATCGAGCGGCGTACGTCGGCGAGTGTCGAGGCTGCGGCCTCGCGAGCCTCCTCTGAGCCACGGCGCAATATCTCGTAAACCTCCTCGATATGCTGTTCGTAGTGCTTTCTGCGCTCTCGGATTGGGGCGAGCAACTCTTCGAGCACGGCGATAAGGAAACGCTTGCACTTAACATCGCCCAGGCCACCACGACGGTAGTGCTCTTTGAGAGCATCCAACGAGGCGTAGTCCGGAAGATACTTCTCGAAGTGCTCGGGGCGAGAGAAGGCGTCGAGGTATGTGAACACGGTGTTGCCCTCGACCTTGCCCGGATCTTCGACGCGCAAGTGGTCGGGGTCGGTGTACATGCTCATAACCTTCTTCTTCACATCCTCGGCCGAATCCGAGAGGTAGATGCAGTTGCCGAGCGACTTCGACATCTTGGCCTTGCCATCGGTGCCGGGCAGACGTAGACATGCCGCATTTGTGGGGAGCATTATCTCGGGCTCGACAAGCGTCTGTCCATATACCGAGTTGAACTTATGGACAATCTCGCGTGTCTGCTCAATCATAGGCTCCTGATCCTCGCCTACGGGTACCGTTGTTGCACGGAAGGCGGTGATGTCGGCAGCCTGAGAGATGGGGTAGGTAAAGAATCCTACGGGTGTGCCCTTGCGCTGCTGGTTCTCCTCCTCGGAGTTGTTATCGGCAAAGCCGCGCAGCTGAATCTCAGCCTTGACAGTCGGGTTGCGCTGAAGACGCTGCACCGTTACGAGGTTCATGTAGTAGAAGGCAAGCTCGGTAAGCTCGGTGACGTACGACTGGATAAAGATTGTCGAGCGTGAGGGGTCGATGCCGCACGACAGATAGTCGAGAGCAACCTCGATGATGTTTTCGCGCACCTTATCGGGGTTGTCGGCGTTGTCTGTCAGAGCCTGCGCATCGGCAATCATAATAAATATCTTGTCATACTCGCCCGAGTTCTGCAACTCGACGCGGCGGCTCAGCGAGCCAACAAAGTGTCCGAGGTGGAGTTTGCCCGTGGGGCGGTCTCCTGTGAGAATAATCTTTGCCATATATCAATCCTTTTTTTATCTTGTTAGGGGCGATACCTCTATTTATCGCGCCGTAGGCGACAAAAATACAAAAAATTACTTTACAGCATAAAAAATTATACGATGTATAGATTTTTTTTATAACTTTGCATCAAGCAAACCATAATACCTATACTGTGCTATGACGATTATACAGCTTGAATACCTGATGGCGGTGGCTAATTGCGGTAGTTTTTCGGTTGCCGCCGAGCACTGTTTTGTTACACAACCCTCTCTTTCAATGCAGATTAAGGCTTTGGAGGAGGAGCTTGGTGTAGTGCTTCTCGACAGAACCAAGAAACCGATTATTCCTACGGCCGTTGGCGAGGTTGTATTGGAACAGGTGCGCGAGACATTGCGTGCCTACAACTATATTCGCGAATCGGTGTCGGAGATGCGTGGTGAGACTGTGGGAAAGATGCGTCTGGGTGTGATACCGACGATTGCCCCCTACCTCTTGCACAAGTTTATACCGACATTTGTCAAAGAGTACCCGAAGGTGGAGCTTGAGATTAGCGAGATGGTTACGGCCGATATCATTGAGGCTCTGAAATACGACCGTATAGATGCTGCGCTTGTGGCCTCGGGAACATGTGGCGAGGGAATCACCGAACACGACCTTTTCAGCGACCATTTCTACGCCTATCTATCGCCCTCGCACCCACTCTTTGAGCGATCGAATATCCGAATAGAGGATATTGATTTTAAGGACCTTATATTGCTTAGTCGAGGTAATTGCATGCGTGACCAAATCTTCGAGTTGTGTCAGGCGGCGCACGATATTCCGTCGCATTTCTACTTCGAGTCGGGCTCGCTCGATACGCTTATGCGAATGGTCGATTGCACCTCATGTATGACTATTATTCCGGAGATGGCTTTGGAGTTTATTCCGCTATCGAGACGTAACCGTGTGAAGAGTATTGCCAAGGGCGCAACATCGCGTCGTGTAGCCTTGGCCGTAAGCCGAACTTATGTCAAGCAATCTATAGTTGAGGCGTTGCGAAGTACGATTATGAAGTGCGTAAATCAGGACCCCGTATAGGCTTGTAGATAAGAAAATTACAATATCTGAGTATAGAGAGTTTCGGTTGATGTTTCGCGATTGAGAGACATCCGTCGAAGCTCTCTTTTTTTTTGGTGCTCAGCGACCAAATTTTAGTTTAAGAATATCGCTATTTTTGTGATTGAGTCGCATCTAAATAGGCTGGTAAAAATTGCTCCTTTTTTCCTCTTTTCATACTCTGTTCGGATATTATTTATACTTTAATTTAAGAATATTCGTTTTATTGACGAAAAATTTGTATCTTTGCATGAATAAGAGTATTTGCCTGTGCCCGAGGATTCGGTCGATTGATAGAATAAGGGCGCAATGAGGCTGTAAATTAAGTTTATTTAAGCTGATTATTAAGTAGTTACTTATGGAAAATTTGGAAAAGTTGATTAACACAATAGTTGAGGCTATCGACGATAAGAAGGGTCAAGGTATCGTGTCGCTCGATCTTTCGGGTTTCGATGGTGCTATTTGCTCAAATTTTGTTGTATGTCACGCCGACTCGACAACGCAGGTCGATGCAATATCGGCAAGTATCGAGGATAAAGTCTTTGAGGTTATGGGCGAGTGGCCCGTACGTGTTGAGGGTCGTCAGAATGCCTTTTGGGTTGCTATGGACTATACCGATGTGATTGTCCACATCTTCCAGACCGATCTGCGCGAGTTTTACCGCTTGGAGGAGCTCTGGGCCGATGCGCCTATGAAGCGTTATGAGTTTGGAGACTAATTATTAACATTTTTTTGTTGTAGAATTTTCGAGCGACTAACCTAAGGCATGGGGTGCTATCTCTTGGTATTGGTTGAGTAGCCTTCCCCTGTGGTTGTGCTATATAGGAGTCGCTTATGTAGATTTGTTATAGAGAGATTATGGCAAGTGGAAAGAATAAATCACTTTATCCGCGCTTCAGTTTCATGTGGTTCTGGGTGATGGTGATAATGGTGATTATTGGATATTCGATGATAGATACCACCGAGCAGCGGCCTGTCGAGGGCGACTGGAATATGGTCGATGAGCTCGTTGAGCGAGGTCTTGTCGAGCGTATCGAGGTGCTCGATAAGGAGAAGGCGAGTCTCTACCTCAGGCGCGAGGCTGCCGACTCGTTGGCTGGCGACGAGCGTTTTGCTCTGATGCCCGCAACGGGAAAGCAGGTGGTCTATAATACAGGAGGTGATGTGCAGTACTTTGCCGAGCGTATTGCTCGTGCGGAGGCTAAAGCCGATGCCGATGGCCGCGATGCCCGTGCGGTAGTTGTCAAGTATGGTCGCACGGAGCGTGGCTTTATGGACTACCTCATAGAGTTTCTGCCGTGGATACTTATCGTCGTGGTCTGGATTCTCGTTATGCGCAGCATGGCCCGCGGTGGCGGTGGTGGTGCCGGTGGCGGTATTATGAACGTAGGCAAGGCGCGTGCTCAGATGTCGGACAAGAATAACAAGCAGAGGGTGACGTTCAAGGATGTCGCAGGCTTGGAGGAGGCTAAGGTCGAGATTATGGAGATTGTCGATTTCCTGAAACATGCCGACAAGTATAAGGCTTTGGGTGCCAAGATACCCAAGGGAGCACTCCTCGCAGGCCCTCCGGGAACGGGTAAGACCCTCTTGGCTAAGGCTGTGGCCGGCGAGGCTAATGTTCCCTTCCTCTCGATTTCGGGCTCGGACTTCGTCGAGATGTTTGTGGGCGTTGGTGCTTCGCGTGTGAGAGACCTGTTTGAGCAGGCTAAGAAGGTAGCCCCTTGTATCGTCTTTATCGATGAGATTGATGCGATAGGTCGCGCACGAGGTAAGAACTCGGGATTCTCGGGTAACGACGAGCGCGAGAATACGCTAAATCAGCTACTTACCGAGATGGATGGCTTCCAGACCAATGCCGGAGTCATCGTCTTGGCGGCTACCAACCGCGTCGATATATTGGATAAGGCGTTGATGCGTGCCGGTCGCTTCGACCGTCAGATTGAGGTGGGCCTGCCCGATGTTAAGGAGCGACAGGCAATATTTGATGTTCATCTGCGCGGCATCAAGCTCGACACGAAGCTCGATAGAGAGTTCCTCGCCAAGCAGACCCCGGGCTTTGCCGGAGCTGATATAGCGAACGTATGTAACGAGGCGGCACTTATCGCTGCGCGTAACAACCGACCGGCAGTTACACAGGCGGATTTCCTTGCGGCTATCGACCGTATTGTCGGGGGCTTGGAGCGTAGAAATATGCCTATGACCAAGCAGGAGCGTCGCTCGACAGCCATCCACGAGGCAGGACATGCTACGGTGATGTGGCGATTGAAGAATTGCGATCCGGTGCTCAAAATCACGATAATACCGCGTGGTCGTTCGCTTGGTGCAACATGGTATCTGCCCGAGGAGAGGGTGAACCACAATGTCGAGCACTTCATGCATAAAATGGCGGGTATGCTCGGAGGTCGTATTGCCGAGCAGATGTTGATGGATGTGACAAGCACGGGAGCTATCAACGACTTGGAGCGCACGACGAAGATGGCCTACGCCATGGTTGCTTACTACGGCATGAGTCCTGCGGTGGGTAATATCAGCTTCTACGACGCTACGGGTCAGCGCGATATGTTTACAAAGCCCTTTTCGGAGCGTACTGCCGAGCTAATCGACGCTGAGGTGCGTCGTCTGGTGGATGAGGCTGTGGAGCTGACGCGAAGAATCATCGACGAGGAGAGAGCCAACATTGAGCGTTTGGCCGATATGCTTATCTCTAAGGAGACAATCTTTGCGGAAGATGTCGAGAGCGTGCTTGGAAAGAGCGAACAGCAGAAGGAGAGGGAGCGTATTGAGGCCGAGAGTGCTGTTGCGGAGTCGGTGGTAGAGCCCTGTGAGGTTGCGGCTGCGGAGGAGGAGACCGATAGTAGAGAGTAATTCAAACGATATAACGAAGAGACGGAGTATGAGTGACAAGATGAAAAACCTCGTAGTACGCACGCTGAGTGGTGCGGTACTTCTCGGCGTGGTGTTGGCTGCTGCCTACTTGGGTAAGTATGCCTATGGAGCACTGCTGCTACTGATTGTTTCGATAGGTTTGGCTGAGTTTTATAGATTAGCCACGGCCTCGGGGTCACATCCGCAGGTCAATATGGGAACATTCTCGGGTGTTATCATCTTCGCAACAAGTTTCCATATCTTCGAGACCCTTTATGATGGTGAACCCCTCCGAGGCGAGTTGGTCGGAGGTCTGCTTTTGTCGCTGCTTCTCTATGTGTCGTTAATCTTCGTTGTCGAGGTTTTCCGCGCTAAGGAGCACCCCATGCGAAATATTGCAGTCACGCTACTGAGCTTGGTATATGTGGCACTGCCTATGTCGCTTATGCTCTTTATTCCGCTCCTGATTGGTGGTGGAGAGTGGAGGGCCGAGGCCTTCTTGTTCTACCTCTTTATCGTTTGGGGTAACGATGTCTTTGCCTATTTGGTGGGTGTGAGCATCGGTCGTCACCGTATGTGCGAGCGTATATCGCCCAAGAAGTCGTGGGAGGGCTTCGTTGGTGGCATCCTCGGAGCTATGGCTATGGGAGCTTTGGGCAATGTCGTCGTAGGTGGTGGTTACCTCCTATGGCTCGGCTTAGCCGCTATTGTAGCTGTCAGCTCGGTGCTCGGTGACTTGGTCGAGTCGATGTTTAAGCGCGAGGCAGGTGTTAAGGACTCGGGTAACATTCTCCCGGGCCACGGCGGTATCCTCGATAGATTCGACGCATTGCTACTGTCGATACCCTTTGCCTTTATCTACCTTGTAGTTATGAGGGCCTTTGAACTATTTTAACAAGCACTAACCTAAAACCAAAACTATATGAAGATCAACAAAGAGGGTTATATCATAATCGGAACTACGGGACTCATATGTCTTGCCATTTGGTTGTTCGTATGCTATTTCATCGACACCAAACCTGCTATTGTATGGTTTATGGCGGGCTTCCTCGTAATCTTCTGGTTCTTTGTGGCAGCCTTTTTCCGTGAGCCTCGCCGTGTGCAGATTCACGACGACGAGCTAATCTTCTCGCCCTGCGACGGCCGTGTTGTAGTTACAGAGGTGGTACACGAGAAGGAGCATATCGACTGTGAGATGTTGCAAATCTCGATATTTATGTCGATAACCAATGTCCATATGAATTGGTTGCCTGTGGGTGGCGAGGTAGAGTACACCAAGCACCACGAGGGCCGTTTCCTTGTTGCATGGCATCCTAAGTCTTCGACCGAGAATGAGCGCACTACGACGGTTATTCGCATGAAGGATGGTCGCCGCGTGCTCGTGCGTCAGATTGCAGGCTTTGTGGCTCGACGTATCGTGTCGTATGTCACTGCGGGTAAGAAGATGCGTCAGAACGATGTCTTGGGCTTTATCAAGTTTGGCTCGAGGGTTGATGTGCTTATCCCAAAAGATTCGGAGCTCTTTGTCGAGATTGGCGACCCTGTTATCGGCTCGCAGACCCCTATTGCACGTCTTAAACGTCTCAAGGAGCAGGAATAAACTAAGACTCTATGAAGGGAAGTAAGGTGTTGAAGGGCATTGTGACAATTGCTATTGCCTGTGCGGTGCTCTTCCTTGTGTGGTATCTGTCGCGCGTAGTTATATATATCCTCGTCTCGGCGGTGTTGGCTATCATAGGCCGAGGCTTGGTAAACCGCCTCTCGCGCCTGCAACTACGTGGTCGCGCCTTGTCGCGCACGGTGGCCGCCGCCATAACACTTGTTGTTATATGGTGTGTCGGAGCGTTGCTGTGCGTACTCTTTGTGCCGCCTATCATTGCCAAGGTTAATGAGTTTACGATGCTCGAGTGGGATGGTATTACGGCTGCGGTGCAGAGTGCTCTGGCAGATGTACAGCATGCGCTGCAACGCCTCTTTAACGTCGAGTTTGAGGATGTGGGCACAACCATCAAGGAGTACCTTATGAACAACCTCGATATAGACTACATGAGCACCTTCTCGAATATCGTCTCGTTGCTCACCTCGTCGTTTATATCGCTATTCTCAATATCGTTTATCACGTTCTACTTTCTCAAGGAGGATGGACTCTTCTATCGTCTTGTCGCCCTATTCTTTCCCGACCGTTATCGGAGTAATGTGTTTAGGGCGTTAGACTCGGTTACGGCACTCCTTACGAGGTACTTTGGCGGCCTTATGGTAGAGAGTTTGGTGTTGCTCAGCATCATTACCTTGGTACTTATGCTTTGTGGTATGAGCCCGAGCGATGCACTTATCATAGGTCTTATCATCGGCGTAATGAACGTCATCCCCTATGCCGGACCATTTATCGGCTGTGTGATATCTCTCGTTATAGGCATTGTTACACCCATAGGCGGCGATGTGGGCTTTACGGCGATAGCGATTGTATCGACTATTGTCGGAGTGAAGCTTATTGACGACTTTGTTATTCAGCCTACGGTCTATTCCGACCGCGTGCAGGCACATCCGTTGGAGGTCTTTCTTGTGATACTTATTGCAGGTTATGTGGCCGGTATTTGGGGCATGCTCTTGGCTATACCATTATATACGGTGATTAGAGTCTTCGCCCGCGAATTCTTCTCGGAGTATAGTCTTGTGCGTCGTCTCACGGGTCAGATGACAAAGTAGTGCGGAATTTTAGAAAAGTATGCAGGAAAAGGTGCAAATAGATATCGAAGCAGAGGTTATCCACGGCCGTAAGATAGGCCGAGCCTTAGGCTTTCCTACGGCTAATATGTCGATGAAGGGCTACGAGAGTGTCGAGCGAGGTGTATATCTGTCGCGTGTAGTTATCGATGGCGTGAGTTATAAGGCTATGTCTAACATCGGCATACGCCCCTCGGTGGGTGGTAAGGAGTTGCTGCTCGAAACCCATGTTCTCGACTACTCGGGCGACCTCTATGGCCGTCGTCTTAGGGTGACACTTGTCGAGAAGCTGCGCGATGAGAAACGCTTCTCCTCGATTGGCGACCTTAAAGAGCAGCTTATGCGTGATTACGACTATATACGCTCGATTTAACCCCCCCCTCACTTGGATTACTCTCCCCAGCTACGGCGTTCCACCTTCAAGCCGCACATCTCTAAGGCGCGTAGCGTGATGCTTTGACATAGCTCCTCGATACTCTCGGGGCGGAAGTAGAATGATGGCGAGGCGGGTACGACTATCGCTCCGGACTCTGTAAGTGTTGTCATGTTGCGCAGATGAATTAGCGAGTAGGGGCTTTCGCGAACAACCACAACGAGAGGTCTGCGCTCTTTGAGCATAACGTCGGCAGCTCGCTCGATAAGCGTGCGAGATATGCCCGAAGCGACTCTGCCCACCGTGCCCATAGAGGCGGGAACAATGACCATAGCATCCCAGCGTGCCGAGCCACTCGCTACCGAAGCCCACATGTCGTCGTTGGCATAGTGGGTGATGCGCTCGCTTGTTGGCAGGCTCTCGCCTTCGGCCTCGATTACCGCTTCGGCATTACTGCTGAGGATGAGTGCTATGTGCTCCACGTCGGGGTGCGAGCATAGCACCTCTAAGGTCTGTCGGGCATAGATAGCTCCGCTTGCTCCGCTTATTGCAACAATGATATTCATCTTAGGTGGGTTTATAACTCCAAAATTTTACATTCGAGACCCATCTCGCGTGCCTTACGCAGCAGGGCGGGAAGAACATAGCTCGTGTTGCGGAACGACTTCGCGCTGTCGTGCAGCGAGATAATATCTCCCGCACGAAGGTCGCCAATAGTGCCACGCAGACACTGCTTGGGCGATAGATGTCGGTTGTAGTCGCGCGAGAGTATGCTCCACATCACCACACGGTAGCGTTGTCCTACGCTGTGTAGTTGCGAAGGTGTTATCTGCGCATATGGAGGGCGGAAGAGCTCGCTGTGAACCATGTCGGCAGCCAAGTCTATATCCTCGATGTAACGCTCCAACGACATGTGCCACCCCTTCTGGTGCGAGTAGGTGTGGTTGCCCACCTTGTGTCCTCGGTCGAGAATCATCTGGTAGAGGTCGGGGTATAGCTCTACGTTCTTGCCGAGCACGAAAAAGGTGGCCTTAGCATTGTAGCGGTCGAGAGTGTTTAGTATCCACTCGGTAACACCCGGCGTAGGCCCATCGTCGAAGGTGAGGTATAGCCCCTCGGCATCGTCGATGCTCCAAATCATCTCGGGGAAGAGACGGCGTATGAATCCTGTTGGCTTGATGCGCATCGTTTTATAGAGTCTCTATTCTTTATAACTCGCAAATGTAACCTTTTTTTTGCAAATCGAAAAATATAACTAACTTTGTAGTGATAATTGCCCCTGATTTGCAGTGCTTTTATCGGGTTGTCGCTTTCGATGTTGTACTATTTAAGGTTATCTATACTATGAAACGTCTATTTTATACCTTTGTTGTATCGGCTATAACTATTTTAGCCTTGGGTTGTACGGTTAAGAGTAAAACTCCGGCCAAGAGCAGTGTCGGCGAGGATTACGATATCTTGGTTGTATGTGACGACGTGTCGTGGAAGGGCGACCTTGCTATGGCTGTGTGCGACCTCTTGGAGGAGGATGCTCCGGGACTCACGCGCCCCGAGGGTTACTTCGATATCGTAGGTCAGGTTGCGCCACAGCGAATTACGGACTACGAGCGCAAGAATCGTAATATGCTCATTATAAATACCGATCTCTTTGGCGAGCCGTCGATTAACGTGGTGCGTAATCGCTATGCCCACCCGCAGACTATCGTTGTGGTCGATGCACCGAGTGCGGAGTCTGCAACAGAGTTTGTGAAGAGTAATACCGAGATGTTGCGCGAGTTCTTCGAGAGTGCCGAGCGTAAGCAGAGCAACAACTACTATGCGGCACGCCCCGCCGAGCAGCTTATCGAGGACTTCAAGCAGCATACCGGTTTCGAGATGCTCATTCCGCTTGGCTATTATAAGGCAACTACGCGCGATAAGGAGCTACTGTGGTATATTCGTGACTATAAAAATAAGGCACAGTACATCTTCGCCTGTACCTATCAAAGTGAAGACCCTGCCGAAGATATGACAGCAAAGTGGCTAATGTTGTCATTGGATAACCGCCTTGCCTCGATTTCGAGCAAGGGTGCTGTTGGCTCATATATGGGTGTCAATGAGAGTGGCCCTGCCGTGACGCGCGATGTTGAGATTGGTGGCCGCAAATGGGTCGAGTTGCGTGGTTGGTGGGAGGTAAACAACGACTTTATGGGTGGCCCGTTTGTCAGCTACTCGACACTCGCGAGCTCAACAAACAAGATTACTACCATCATGTTCGCGCTCTATGCCCCCGAGGATAGGCAGCGTAATCTGCTCAGGGAGATGGAGCACCTAATCTATACTATTAAATAGTGCTCTTATTACTCTCTTAGATATCGGGGCTGACTAAAAAGTAATTTAGCCAGCCCCTCTATTTATACCTGATTTCTATACAGCCTATCTGTCAAAAGCCTGAGCTTTGAGAGCTATACCCTCGCCATCGGGTGTTACAAGTACTACGCCGGCCTCCTCGCGGGTGATATGACCAATGATATCGACAAGACCGAGGCGGGCAACCTGCTCCTGCTTATCTAACGGCACGGTGAAGAGCAACTCGTGATCCTCGCCACCATTCAGCGCAGCTATAACGGGGTCGATGTGCATCTCCTCGGCAAGGTCCGAGGTTTGACGAGCGATAGGTATGCGCTCCAAGTAGATGCGTGCGCCACACTTCGACGAGCGACAAATCTGACGTAGGTCGCTTGCAAGACCATCCGAGAGGTCTATCATCGATGTAGGGCGTACCCCCTCCTCTCGTAGTGCTGCGAGCACATTGCTCTTGGCGCGGGGTTTGAGGTATCGCTCCAAGAGATACTCATAGCCGGCAAACTTTGGCTCGGGATTGTCGATATCCTTCAACACACGCTTTTCCCTCTCCAAGAGGTGCAGGCCCATATAGGCAGCACCGAGGTTCGACGTGATACATATAAGGTCGTGCTCCTTAGCTCCCGAACGATAAACAACCTCCTCTTTGCGTGCTCGGCCAACCATCGACACGTTGATAATCAGACCATTCATCGATGCTGTGGTGTCGCCGCCCACAATATCTATACCGAGCTCCTCGGCAGCAAGCTCCATGCCCTCGTAGAGCTCGTCGAGAGCCTCTACCGAAATTTTTGCCGATACGCCGAGCGATATTACAGCCTGTTCGGGGCGGGCGTTCATCGCAAGGATGTCGTTGGCACCGCGCACAATAGCCTTATATCCCAAGTGTTTGAGAGGGAAGTAGCTAAGGTCGAAGTCGATACCCTCGGTGAGCATATCGGTCGTGAGAAGCATTACCTCCTCGCCGAGGTCGATAACTGCTGCATCGTCGCCGGCGGCATGTAGCGTCGATGCGTTACGCTGTTTGAGGCGCGAAGTAAGACGGTCGATAAGACCAAACTCGCCTAACGAGGCAATCTCGGTGCTTTTAGAATTACTCATTTATGATAATTTATAAAATTTTTTGCAAAAGTACTTTTTAGATTGGAAAGTTGCAAAAAAAAAGTTATCTTTGCACTGATTTTTTTTAACTCAAACAGCTTTTTACGTTTCAGTACGTTATGTTGAATATTATACTTTTTGGAGCTCCGGGATGCGGTAAGGGTACTCAGGCCAAGCGTTTAGCCGAGCACTACGACCTCTATCACATATCAACGGGTGAGGTTATCCGCTCCGAGATAGCTCGCGGTACAGAGTTGGGACGTAGCATGGAGGCTTATATCTCGCGTGGCGAGCTTGCCCCCGATGCTATTGTGGTGGAGATGGTGCGTGACTATATCCGCAGTCACGGTGATAAGGGTTGTATCTTCGATGGCTTCCCTCGAACAACGGCTCAGGCCGAGATATTCGATAAGATGCTTGCCGAGATCGATTCTAAGGTAGATACAATGATCTACATGGATGTCCCCGAGGAGGAGCTTGTACGTCGCATACTGCTCCGCGGTAAGGATTCGGGTCGTGCAGATGACGCTTCCGAAGATGTTATCCGCAACCGAATAGAGGTTTATCGCGCTCAGACAGCTATTGTTGCCGACCACTACACCGCCGCAGGCAAGTATGCTGAGGTGAATGGCCTTGGAACAATGGACGAGGTATTCGACCGTCTCTGTCGAGTTATCGATGCAGTGAAATAGGTGGTATAGACCACTTTTTTGAACAAAACAGACGAGTCGCAATACAATATTGCAGGCTCGTCTGTTGTTATTTGAATATAAGTATAAAGCTATGAAACGACTACTAATACTAATGCTATTGGTTGTAGCGTTGGGATTCTCGGCCGAGGCTCGAAGCTACCGCGTAGGCGATGTTCCCAACGTGCAGCTTGCCGACTATCGACGCTATGTTAGCAATCCCGACGGCATACTCTCGGCCGAGGCTGTGAGTGCTATCGATGCGATATGTCTCAGCCTTAAAGAGCGCGGTGTCGCTGAGGTCTCGGTTGTAGCTTTGCAGAATATCGAGCCGCAGGATTGCTTCGAGTTTGCTGTGTCGCTCTTCGAGAAGTGGGGCGTAGGCGACGACGTGCTTGATAACGGACTTGGTATCTTGCTTGTCGAGGATCTGCGTGAGGTGCGTTTCGTCACAGGCTACGGCTTGGAGGGGGTGCTCCCCGATGCGCTGTGCTACCGTATTCAACAGGAGTATATGGTTCCATTCTTCCGCGAGGGCGACTACTCGCAGGGTATGGTCGAGGGTGTCAAGGCCATCGACACATTGCTCTCGGGCGAGGAGCTGCCGTTAGCCGATGAGGATGAGAGTGCAGAGATAGCTTTCGCGCTCATTGTAACCCTATTGTGCGTTCTGATGCCGCTTATCATAATCATCCATCTGGAGCGTGTAAAGTCCAAGTGCCCGAAGTGTGGCAAGCACACTATGCGCGTGGTTAGCTCGATGAATGTCGATGCTGGCAATGGAGTAGTGATGAAGGTCGATACGCTGCGCTGCACAAATTGTGGACACGAGCGCACCATACGCTCCAACCGCAACAGCAATGGCGGCGGCGGTGTTGTCATCTTCCCTATGGGTGGCGGTGGCCGCAGTGGAGGCTTCGGTGGAGGTTCGTTTGGAGGAGGCTTCGGCGGTGGCTCGTTTGGCGGCGGTGGCTCGGGCTCAAGCTGGTAGTAGAGATATTGGATTGATGTGTAAACAACTTATAAAAAACAGATAGATTATGAAAAAGAGTACTTGGATTATCCTCGGCGTAGTTGCCGTGGTTGTCATTTGGGCCGTTGCTTCGTATAACGGTCTCGTAACTAAGGATGAGAAGGTGTCGGAGGCTTGGGCCAATGTCGAGACTGTCTATCAGCGTCGTGCCGATCTTATCCCCAACCTTGTAAGCACCGTAAAGGGATACGCTGCCCACGAGCAGGAGACATTGCAGGCTGTCACCGCAGCGCGTGCTAACGCTACAAACATCACTATCGACCCCGCAACTGCTACGGCCGAGGATATGGAGCGTTATATGAAGGCACAGCAGGAGGTAGGCTCGGCTCTCGGTCGTCTTATCGCCATTGCCGAGAACTATCCCGATTTGAAGGCTAATCAGAACTTCTTGGAGTTGCAGAAGCAGCTCGAGGGTACCGAGAATCGTATCTCTACCGAGCGTCGCAAGTATAACGAGATGGTTAAGAGCTACAACGCCTCAATCCGTCGCTTCCCGACAAACCTTATCGCCGGCATGTTTGGCTTCGATAAGAAGGGTATGTTCGAGGCTCAGGAGGGAGCGGAGGTTGCCCCTATTGTTGAGTTCTAAGTAGGTAGCATATATCTAAAATGATATTAACAGTAGTGCCCCGGATTATGGTGGGCACTACTGCTATATATAGGTGGTGCGGTGTTCCACCATCAGAGAATTAAAAGAGTACAGCCGAGCAAATCAAATGCTCGGCTGTACTGATAAATAATCGTATATAGATTACTCGATAACCACAAGTGGCTGGTCGGCAGCTACGGTGTCGCCCTCGGCAACCAACAGACCGAGAACCTTGCCGGCAAAGTCGGCCGAGATAGAGTTCTCCATCTTCATAGCCTCCAAGATCATAACCTCCTGACCCAATGTTACGGTGTCACCGGCCTTAACCTTAATCTCGATAACGCGGCCGGGGAGCGGTGCATTTACAGTCTTGCCATCGGCAGCCGTAACCTTGCGCTCCGAAGCAGCATCCTCGCCGCCCTCATCCATAGAGTCGGCAACCTCGATAAGGATAGCGTCAGCAGCTACGGTATCGCCCTCCGAAACCAAAATCTGCTTAACAAAGCCCGCGTAGTCGGTAGTGATAGAGTTCTCCATCTTCATAGCTTCGAGAATCATAACTTCCTGACCCGCCGAAACCTTATCGCCAACCTTAACCTTGAGCTCGATAACGCGGCCGGGGAGCGGAGCTGTCACCGCCTTGCCTGTAACGGGGCGTTTAGCAGCCGATGCCGAAGCCTTCGCGCTCTCAATCTCGATGATGATACCCTCAGCCTGAACGGTGTCACCCTCCTTAACGATAATTTGCTTAACCTTACCTGCGAAGTCCGAAGTGATAGAGTTCTCCATCTTCATAGCTTCGAGGATGGCAACCTCCTGACCTACTGCCACTGTATCACCGACCTTAACTTTAAGCTCGATAACGCGACCGGGCAGCGGAGCGCAGATTGTGTCGCCCGTGATAGGCTGAAGCTCAACCTTCTCCTCCTTTTTGAGCGAAGGATCGGCAGCAACCTTCTCGGCATAGGCAGCCTTCTTAATGCCCGTAAGGTATGCCTTAGCCACCAAGGGGAAGAGTTCGAGCAAGAGCTCCTCCTTCTCGTTCTCGGCAAGAAGAACGCCACCGGCCTCTTCCAATGCGGGGTTGGGCTGCTTCTGATACTTCGACGTATCGTAGGGACGCTCCTCGCGGAAGCCGCAAATCTTCTCGCGGAAGTCCTCAGAAATCTTAACGGGAGTGCGGCCGTAGTCACCCTTAACAAGGCCTACGAACTGAGCACTCTTATTGGTGTACATCGCTCTACCGGCCTTCTCATCCATGGCGCAGTTTACGGCCTGAGCACCTACAATCTGCGATGTGGGGGTTACGAGGGGCGGCAGACCCGCTGCCAAACGCACGGGAGGAATAAGCTCCATGGCGCGAGGAAGAATATCCTCTGCTCCGAGCTGCTTGTGCTGAGCCACCATGTTAGAGTACATACCGCCGGGAATCTCAGCGTCCTGAACAAGCTTGTTGGGCGCGGGGAAGCCGAAGTATGCCTCGATAGCCTGTGAAGCAACCAAAAGCTCGTCCCAGTTCTCCTCCTGAGCAGCCTTCAC
>JAZNDK010000051.1:0-20289 GCA_045588005.1 Alistipes sp.
AGTTGCAGCTCGAAACTGCAACGGATTCTTTATTTGCGAGTGAAGGCTTGTTGGAGGGGGGTGAGTTTCTATGGGTTAAGATGGGTTTAAATGGGTTTAAATGGGTTAAGATGGGTTAAGATGGGTTAAAATGAGTTACTATAACTGTGAGGTTTACGCGCTATCCTTCATACATAGTAACCTATATTAACTCATAATAACTCATATTAACCCATAGTAACTCATATTAACCTATTGCAATCCGTTTATCCAGCCACCTAACTCTTCGAGCCCAAGACACCCTTGAGACTCTTGGCCCACGTGCCCTGTGCGCGCATAACCTGCTCTACGATATCGCGGACAGCACCGCGACCACCCTCATACTCCGAGACATAGCGCGAGGCCTCAACGACCTCCATAGCCGCATCCGAGGGGCAAACAGGGATGCCCACACAGCGCATACACTCCAAGTCGGGGATATCGTCGCCCATATATATAACCTCCTCGGCATCGAGTCCGTTACTCTCGATAAACTCCTTCAAGGCGGCCACCTTATCCATACAATCGAGATACATAGCCGTAACGCCTAACATCCGTAGACGGTGCTCGAGCATACGTCCCCTGCCGCCCGAGATTATACATATCTTGATGCCCTCGCGCAAAGCCGAGGCCATAGCGTAGCCATCCTTAGCGTAGTAGCGACGGATAAAGTCGCCATCGGGCGTAGGTATAATACCTCCATCGGTCATCACCCCATCTACATCGAAGACAAAGGCTTTTACGCGAGCTATATCCTCTTTGAAGTTTCCCATATACTATCTGTTATTTCGTTATAAATTCTCTGTAATTCGGGCCTATCAGCCAACATCTCAATATGCTTATCGCACACAGCCCTATCGGCACGCACCGCAGGGCCTGTCTGCACACCATGCGGGTTACCACTCTCGATAGCCTTTCGCGCCGTCTCCTCGATAAGCGGAACAAGCACCCCGAAATCTAACCCCTCACGAGCCACAATATCTCCCCCGAGGGCGTAGAGGTGGTTTACGAAGTTATTGACAACAACACCGGCAAGATGTATCGTCCGTCGAAGCTTAGAGTCGGCATGATAGACCCTCGTGGATAGTCGCTCGGCAAAGCTGCGGATACGCGCCTCGACAGCCGCGTTATCGGCCTCGATAAATATCGGAATAGAACTAAAATCGATATTTCGGCCCGCCGTAAAGCTCTGAAAGGCGTAGAGAATACCTCTGTGGCCCTCTCTACCAACAATAGCACTTAGAGGCACACTGCCCGCCGTATGCACAACGATAGCCTCCCGAGCAAAGGGTAGTCGCTCGGCAACCTCGGCGATAGCTCGGTCGCTAACAGCGATAATGTAGAGGTCAGCCGAGGCCAACAACAGCTCATCGCAACACCACTCGGCATTAGATAGCGTCGCTAACTCGATACCGCGCTCGCTATTACGGGCAAAGAGCTGCACAAGCTCAACACCTTCGACACGAGGCAACAGCCGCGCATAGGCCTCGGCAACATTACCCGAGCCTATGACCACAACACGCCAAGCTCTGCTATTCTCATTTTTGGAATACATCTATCCGCGATTTTCTACAAAGGTAACAATTTAAGTTCAATTACCCAACTCTTATCCTCGATTGTTGTAACAGCAACGAGAGCCTCGCTACCACACTTCATCCCCGTAGCCTTGCGAACAGCCTCGACTGAGAGGCGCGTGTCGCGCTTCAACACCTCGACACCGCGGCCCTTGAAGCGGCGTTTAAGCTCCTTAGGGCGATAGGGCTCTATACTCTTTATCTCATATGCGCGCGCGGGAAGGTTCTCATCGAGTAATTCTCGCGCAAAGGCAAAGCCATTGTTGCTCCAAATTGCTGCATAGGGAGTAAGGGCCGCTATCGCAACACGCCCCTTTTGCAGAGCCACGTCCGGAAGAAGCAGATAGCGCCACCCGCCCTGTTCGAAGCTCTCCGAAGAGGCCATAGCCCCCATAGCCTCGGGAGCAAAACTCCACTCGCCTCCGCCGACAACGGCAACACGCAGCAGGTTGCGCTCGGCATTTGTATAGATATTTACCTCCTTACACTCCAAAGCGAGCGAGACCACCTCGACCTCGGCGGGAGAGAAGAGACGCAGAGCCTCCTCGCAGTCGAAGAGAGGCGATAGCTTGATAGCCTGACGACGTGAGATCGCTTCGAGCCGCTCTCGCAGAGCGAGCATATTGGGCGAGCAATCCTCCATACAGACCATCTTACGCCCATCATTAGAGCGTCTATCGGGGTCTGCAAAGACCCAATCGAAGTGCTCCTCGGTAGTGGCTACATACTCCTCGGCAGAGGAGGTCACCACCTCGACGTTATCGACTCCCAAAAGGGTCATATTGTAGCGCACAACCTCGGCAAGAACCTCGTCACGCTCGACAGCCACCACACGTCTAAATCTACGCGACAGGGCCATAGCATCGACACCCAAGCCGCAGGTTAAATCGAGCACCGAATCCCCCGATATAGGCTTACGACGAGCACTCTCCTCGCTCGAACACTGCTCAAAGGCTCGCGGAGGGATTATGCATCTCGCGGCATACATCTGAGGCAGCTTACGACGGGCTCTTTGCAGATATTTAACCTGCGTAGCCACAAGCGATGCGTTAGGCACACTACGGTCCAAAGCGACAACAGCAGGGTCGCGCTCGATATTCTGTTCGATAGCACGTCGCAGCTCCTCGCTACGCAATATGTCAAGCTCTTCAAAGGTCATAACGAGGCAAAGTTACTCTTTTTTTTCTATCGATGCTCCACGCAACAAGGGTAATCACCCCATAAAGCGCGTAAAAGAGCAGGACTCCATCGCCACCGAGCCGATACTCAACCGAACTCCAAGCTGGGAGTGCAGCGAGCTCGACCATCCAATTTTGCAGCTCGGCTGCGTAGCGAGCAACATCGAGGAGTAGCTCGGCTATCATCTGCGGGAAGAGTAGCGAGAGTGTTCCAAAGCCTACGATAACATAGGCCGTGAACATAGCCATAGGCGTTACTAACACTCCGATAATAGGCACATTACCAAAGGTGTGCGATACAAGAGGCAGTGTCCATAACGTAGCTACCACACCTATTATCAACGAGTTGCAAACCCATCTTATTGCTCCTCGGCACGACATCACGCGCATCAGCGGAACACCCCATAGCAGGATACCCATAACGGCTGCCACCGAGAGCTCGAAACTTATATCGAAGAGGTTATCGGGGTGAAATGCAAGCATGATAAAGATTGTCATAGCCAAAGCATTCAACGAGTTATAGCGCGACGAGGTGGCACGCGCAAGTTGCAAGATTGAGAGCATCGTGGCAGCACGCACCACCGAGGGCGACATACCACTCATCAAGGCAAAGAGCCATAGAGCAACAACCACGATGAACGAGCCGGCGATGTGTCCGCGATGTATCAGACATAGAGGCTTAACAAGGATGTTTACGAGCAAGACAACAATGCCGAGGTGGAGGCCCGATACGGCCATAAGATGCATAAGACCCGTTTTGGAGTAGGCCTCAGACACCGTTTTGGGCATCCTGCCACGCGAGCCTGCTACCATAGCCTCAACGGTAGCCTGCGCCGAGCCCTCATCGCCACTGCGACGCAGTCGCTCCAACGCCCGAAGATGCAGACTCTGCAAAGAGCCATGCTCGATATCCACCACGTTGTACGACTCGAGTCCGACTCCTCCAACATAACCTCGACGATGCATGAGCTCGTCGTACCCTGCGTATCGCGATATACGCTCACGCAACGCAGCATACACCTCGACCATATCACCCGAACGTATCGAGTCGTGACGAATCCATAGCTGCACACGCTCACAACAAGGGTGTTTCTCGCTACTATCATCACCTTCCCACCATACGACACGCCCCTCGGCAACGCTATAACCCTCGCGCGGTATAACCTCTCCAACAACCTTGACTCCCATAAGCATATCCTGCTCACAAGGGATATTTGCAATCGGGCGAAGCAACTCGGCATCGAGATAACCGAAGAGAATAAGGGCCATGGCAACATATCCGGCAGCAATGTCTCTCGGAAGGAGCATCCACGCAACGAACTCTGTCACAAAGAAGAACACGGCGACAAGCGTAAATGGCAGAACAAAGTTATCGGCAATGAGTATGCCGACAACAAAGGGTATAAGCACAACGAGCATGGGCACTGAGACGAGTCGCTGCCCAAGAGCTTTTAGGCTAAACCATCTATGCCAACGGGCGAATACGGACATCGCACACCGAGCGTAATCTTTCGGCCAACGCCTCCACATCGGTAGGCTCATCGACCTGACCGTAGTGATAGGGGTAGTATATCTGTGGTTTGAGAGCCGACACAGCCTCGACAGCCTCGTCGGGAGTCATCGTATAGGGCTGATTTACACAGATAAAGGCAATGTCGATATCCCTGAGAGCGCGTAACTCGTCGGTAGGCTCGGTATCTCCCGAGATGTAGATGCGCACATCGCCACCAAGCACAACGACATAGCCGCAATCCTCCCTCTCTTTGGGGTGGAACTGCAATTGGTGCTCCGAGGTGTTATAGGCTGCAACAGCCTCGACACGGATATCCTCAAAGGGCTCGGCATGTGCTCCGGGGAGCATTGTATAGCAGTCGCCGGCAAAACTTTCGGCCGAGGTTTTATCGCAGAGAATACGCGTATCTTCACGCTGCAACATCTCGATAGCTGCGCGATCGAAGTGGTCGTAGTGCGAGTGTGTAACCAAAATCATATCTGCCTTAGGCAACTTATCATACTCGGCATGACCTACCACGGGATCAACGTATATATGACGGCCCTCATACTCGATAGCTATCGAGGCATGGGCGAAGAACGTAAGGCGTAGCTTACGACCTCGGATAGAGAGTTCGTCGCTCGGATAGCAAGGTTCGCCAACAGGCTTGCGGTGAAATAGTTTTGATAGTATTGACATAGGCTTTACATATTGGTTATGAAATTAGATATCTCTTCGATAAGCCCCTCACTTAGAGGTAGCTGAGAGTTGTTATAGACGCTAACAATTTGCTCTACACGGTCGGTCGTATCGGTATCTTTAAGCAGATGACTCATCCTCGGGAAGGTGATGTGACGAGCCTTGGGTTGTGCCGCCAGCAACATCTCACCATTATCGACCGAGACCTGTACATCGTGTCCTCCCGTGATAATTAGCATTGGTATATCAACCCTCGCAGCAACCTCACTCGGGTCGTAGGCCATAGTGCTGATAAGATAGCTCTGCACCGAGGGGTGGAAGAGCGACATCAACTCGCGAGGCAGACGCTCCTCGGCAACCCTCTCGCCACGTTTAAGCGTATTGATGATGTTTGTTGCCGAGGCCATAAGACCCAGATACTGGGGAACAAGCTGGGCGGCAAGCTGCTTCATAAGGATTGTATCCATAGGATAGCCCGTAGCACACAAGAGCACCAAAGCATCAACCGAGACATCATCCCTTAGAGCCAAGAGCTTGGCTATCAGCCCTCCCTCGCTATGACCTGCTACTATAACTCGTTTATAGCCCAACGAGCGCAAATAGGCGACACACGTTGCTGCATCATCCACAAAATCCTCAAAGACCAAATACGAGACGTCCTCCGCAGCGTAGCGACTCTCGCCTACACCGCGTTTATCGTAGCGCAATACATCGTAGCCACTACGAACCAGACCATCGGAGAGCATTTTATATGTGTAGCCATTGAGGCTGAGTCCCGAGTTACCGTTTCTATCTGTCGGGCCGGAGCCTGCGACGATAAGCACTACTGTATCGCTTTCGGCCGTAGCCAATGTTGCCGAGATAGCTCCCCACGGCGTAGGGATTGCGACACTCTGCTCCGAAGCGTAGAGGGTCGTTATGGCTGCGATAAGGCCAAAAATTGTAAAAATCACTTTTCTCATAGAGTCGATGTTTATAGGTCTATATTGGTGAACGAATCCTCGACAACACGTTTTAGGTGTGCTCTATCCAGATGGGTATATACCTCTGTTGTAGCTATGCTCTCGTGCCCCAATAGCTCTTGCACCTGACGAATGTTTGCTCCTCCTTCGAGCAGATGGGTAGCGTAGGAGTGACGCAGCGTGTGGGGGCTTATATGCTTGTCGATACCCGCCTCTTGCTGAGCACGCTTAATTATGTTAAAGACCATGACACGCGTCAGAGGCTCACCTCGGTTATTCAGAAAGAGCACCTGCTCGGAGCGACGTTTGGGGCGTCGAAACTCCATGTATAGCTGTATCTTATCGCGAGCAGCAGCACTTATCGGCACGACACGCTGCTTATCGCCCTTGCCCACGATACGTATTATACCCTCGCCGAAGAAGAGATTGTTGATACTGAGCGTTGTAAGCTCCGACACTCGGAGACCACAGGAGTACAACACCTCGATAATGGCACTATCCCTACACCCCTTCGATGTTGTGATATCGAAGGTGGCTAACATAGCCTCAATATCAGACAGAGAGAGTGTATCTGGGAGAGTCCTGCGAGCCTTTGGCGAGGCAACAAACTCGGTAGGTAGTTGCTCGACTCGGTCTCCAAGGAGCAGGAAGTTATAGAAACTCTTTATTCCGCTCAGACGACGCGCCTGCGATGCGCTACTACGCTTTTGGGCATAGAGCCAATCCATAAATCGTTCAATCATAGATTGATCGACACGCTCGGGAGCTACGTCGAAGTACCGCAAAACAAAGTGGCTAAAATCGTCAAAATCACGCATATAGGCAGCAACACTATTCTCCGACAAACGTTTCTCGAAACGTATGTAGTTATGGTACTCTTTTTTAATTTTATCCCAATTTTTCGCGTTATCTGCCATATTATCGTTATCTTTGTGGTAAAGATACAAAAATTTTACATAATATCGCACTCTTTCCAAATTTTATTCGCGACAAGTGCCCCAAAATTATGAGAAAATACCTCGAACTAACGCTACACTGCACCGACGAAGAGTCCGCCGAGATTGCAACGGCCTTTATTGCCGACTACCCCTTCGAGAGCTTCGATACGGAGCTCCGCCCCGAGGAGGTACTGCTACGCGCATATATCCCCGCGGAGGGGTGGAGTGACCTTCGTAGCGATGTGCTTGCCAATATAGCCGACTATGTTACCTCGACTGATGAGAGAGAGGTTGAGGATGAGAATTGGAATGCCAGCTGGGAGGCCGAGAACCTCTCTACCGTAGCCATAGAGTCGATAATGGTGATACGCCCTGCCGACACACCGCCCCCTGCCGACAGCTCGGTAATCGATGTTATTGTAGCTCCGCAGATGTCATTCGGCTCGGGGCAACACCATACCACGCGTCTTATGTGTCGTCTGATATACGACTATACACCGCAAGGGCAAATGCTCGACGTGGGGTGTGGCACAGGCGTACTATCTATTGCAGCCATAAAGTGCGGAGCGACCCACGCCACAGCGATAGATATAGACCCATGGTCGATAGAGAGCACGCGCAATGCCGCCACGCTTAATGGCTTAGAGAGCGACATCCGCACGATACTTGGTACGGTAGAGGCGATACGCGGGGAGCGTTTCGACATGGTTGCTGCCAACATCATGCGTAACATCATAATCGAAGATATGAGCAACTACTACGAAGCTCTAAACAGCGGAGGGCGACTCCTCCTAAGTGGCTTTCTCGAAGATGACTACGCCGCGGTAAGGAGTGCAGCCGAAGAGCTTGGTCTCAGCGAATTAGAGGCCATAACGAGCGGAGGCTGGGTAGCCTCGGTATTTGAAAAGAGATAAGATGAACTACATTCTTCCACTGCAATATTTTGGCTCAACGGAGTATTGGACAGCCATCGTTCAGGGTGGCGACAAGATCGTTATCGACTTAGGCGAAAACTACGTTAAACGCTCGGAGCGCAACCGCACGACAATACTCGCCTCGGATGGTACGATGCAGCTATCGGTTCAGCTCGCACATGCCAACCGCCCACGACAGCCGATGAGCTCGATGCTCATCGATTACTCGAAGAGGTGGCAGCACCAGCACCGTATAGCCATCGAGTCGGCATATCGCTCGTCGCCCTACTACGACCACTACGCCCACCTGCTCGAACCAATATTCAACCGCGAGTGGAAGCACCTCGTGGAGCTCGACATCTACACATTGGAGAGCATATGCCGTGCCTTGAAGCTCGGCGTACCACGCCTCTCGACAAGCTACGTTCATGCCGAGCCCCTCGACATAGACCTACGCAACAAACAACGAGGCTCGACATTTACTGCCGAGCCCTACATTCAGGTATTTAGCGACCGCTGTGACTTCGTGCCACGCCTCTCGATACTCGATCTTCTGCTATGCGAAGGCCCGGAGGCGATTAACGTCTTGCGCCGCTCACAACTCTAAATTTGATACTATCTCGTAGGTCGTTACTCTCGTTTAGAGCGCGTATAACCGTACTACCATGCACCACCACCGAGTCGGCACGCCACTGTACTTGGTTAATCGAACGCAGAGGTATTGTGTCGAGGCCGACAAACAATAGCGGCTCCCCCTCGGAAGAATAGAGATCGATCTGCTGCAACGTATCACGACGCTCCCGCCATGTGCGACCCGTAATACGAAGTGTTGGCGACGAACTATTCCACATCGAGCGATAGAGATAGTAGGCATCTTTGGCCTCTTGATGGTCATAATCTACCAAACCCGAGTGATTTACACCATAGGCTCGGCGCGACGAAGCATAATCGAACATCGTCTCAAGCCATACGCCCCAGAATATATCGTTTTGAGATATAATATCGGCGTAACGCTCGTGCATGTAGGTCTGCCTACGCTCGGGCAGCAGTCTCTCGCCACGCGAAGCACGCTGCAGACGGTCGGTATAGTGGTTGCGTATGCCCTCCTCGCCATAACATACGCCGTAGCGAAGCTGAGACCATGTCTCGTTTGAGGCAAGCTGACGGCACCATATCGCAACATCGTCGGGCTGACCCTTAGACCAACCCACATTCTGACGCAACACGATAAGATCGGTGATGAAGTTTATCTCGCCATCGCTATTACTGCAACCAACCGTAAGGCGTGAACTGTCGAGCGCATGCGCTAACTCGTTGAGTTCTCGGACATACGGAACAACATCATCACCTCGCTGCCATACCAACGAGAAGAGACCCCACATCACCACCGAGGGGTGATTGTAGTTCTGCGCCACAATTTCGCGGAGCTGCTCGAAGCCATTATCTCGAAAGGCCTCTGTCGGATAGTAACATACATCGACAAACGAAAGCGGCGAACGTGTGAAGGGCATATCTATCCACACGAGCATTCCATCTCTGTCGCAACTATCGTAGAGAGCGGCGGTGTGCGGGCCACATAGCGAGCGCAGAGCATTAAGCCCCATATCTCTCATCCGCTCGTAGTCCTCCATAAACATCGACTCGTCGCATGCCGTACCATATCCCTTACGATCGTGAGGTAGTCCCGCACCGTGAACATCTATCACATAATCGTTGATAGTTAGCTTGTTATACTCGTTTACCGCCACCTTTCTAAGACCCGTCTCCACTGTGACATCGTCATAACGACCACCTTCGCCATCAAGGCTTATCTCGAAACGATATAGGCTCGGAGTAAAGGGACTCCACAGCTCTGCTCCTACAATCTCGAAGGGGAGCACAACACCCGTCTCGGCGTTATATTTCGTGACGCGTAGCGAGCGAGAACAGACCTCGTAGCCATCGGGGCCTACAACGCGCATATTTAGAGTCGGGGTTATCACATCGAGCATCGAGAGATAGACCCTCACCACACCCTCGACACGCTCTCGGCTCACGCTCTGCTGCTCGACAAAGACGCCGTTGGTAGCATATCGAAGCGGAGAGATGATGTTGCGCTGCGTAACCATAAGCTCGACACCACGATAGAGTCCACCCGCAAGGTCGGCATCCGACGAGGCGGGTAGCAGGTCGCTACGTCGCTCGTTCGACACCTCAACGCGGAGGAGATTTTCGCCATAGGAGAGATAGTCGGTTATCTCGAAGATAAAGGCTGTATAACCGCCGTGATGCTCGCCTACATAACGACCATTAACAAAGAGCGTGGCGACACTCTGAGCACCACCAAAGCGCATAAATAGTCGCTTATCGCTCCACTCCTCTGGCACATTTATCGAGCGAACATAGTTGTACGTTGTGCGGTCAAAAGCATTCTCTGCGGCCTCGGTATTCCACGTATGAGGCAACGAGACATACTTCGAGGCATCGCTATCGAACTCCTCGGTCGAGAAGAGTTGCCAGCCGTCGTTTAGCTCGTAAATCTCGCGTTCAGGAGACTCGGCATAGGCCACGCCCACCATAAAGAGGGCACATATTAGCGCGGTTATAGATGAAAGTGATCTCTTCATACTCTGCATAGCTTATCAATTTACAAGTGCAAATATACGAAAAACAAAAAAAATTACTACCTTCGTGCAAAATATATTTATGTATGTTAATAGATATTCTCGTACTTATATGTGCAATATGGGCCTTCGTTATCGGCCTTAGACGAGGCTTTGTGGTACAACTATGCCACTTCATCGGGCTCTATACCGCTGTGCTCTTAGCCCCGAAATACGCCTTGGAGGTGGGCATGTTTATCTTCGACGAGCCGAGCAAAGCCTACATCACCGGATTTGCTCTTATAATCCTGGTTGCCATACTATTAGTATGGATTATCGCACCGTTGCTCAGGTATATCATCATCTGGCAGCCCATTCGACCTGTCGATGCCCTACTGGGCGGAATACTCAACCTCGCTACGATGGTTGTTATCACCGCTGCCCTATTCTCGGTATTTGACCGCATCAATCTCGGCGGCGAGATTCGCCAAGATAGGCTCGTCGAGCTGATGCAGGAGTACGAAGGTCGAGAGGAGGCTATGCGTGAGCGCATTACGGCTCTCAGCGACGCAGAGAGCCGCGACTCGATGCGCGAATACCTCAACCACCGATATATCGACTACGAGACCCTCTGTGAATCGATATGCTACTACCCTCTTGTCGAGCTCGGCACACGTTTAGTTCCGACAATAGAGAGTATCGACGAGCAGATACGCGAATATTTGGGTGGCGTGCTCGAAGAGTTCAGTCCCGAGTCAAACCTTAGCGACGATCAACTATGGCAGATTCAAGAGTAGAGGGTACGGTGATAAGTGCCACAGGCAGCTGGTACGAGGTGACAACAGCCGAGGGAGTGCTGCGTTGCCGTATTCGTGGGCGACTGCGCCTCAAAGGTGTGCGCTCGACAAATCCTGTGGTCGTAGGCGACCGAGTTATTGTCGAGCCCGACGGCGAGAGTAGTGCCATAGTCGAGATTGTACCCCGCCGCAACTATGTCATTCGTCGAGCCTCGAACCTCTCGAAGGAGTCGCACATAATCGCCGCCAACATCGACCAAGCACTGCTGCTTGTCACGCTACACTCTCCCTCGACACCCAAGGAGTTTGTAGATCGCTTTTTGGTTACATGCGAGGCGTATAAAGTGCCGGTAACCATCGTTTTAGGTAAGGCCGATACGCTCAAAGGAGAGTTCTCGGAGGAGGCTGCTGCGTTCGAGGCGATATATGTCGATGCAGGCTACCGCGTAGTACGCCTATCGTCGCTTACGGGCGAGGGTGTGGAGCAGATACGCTCGATGCTTCATGGCCGAACAACGCTTGTTGCCGGTAACTCGGGAGTGGGAAAATCAACCCTCGTCGGAAGCATCGACCCTACCTTAGAACTGCGCACCGGCGAGATATCGGATAGCCACCATAAGGGCAAGCATACCACAACCTTCTCGACGATGTATCCTATCGAGGAGGGTTATATCATCGACACACCGGGCATTAAGGGTTTTGGCTTGATAGATATCGACGAACGAGAACTATGTCGATACTTCCCCGAGATGATGCGCCTTGCACCCGATTGTCGCTTCTACAACTGCACCCATACCCACGAGCCGGGGTGCGCTGTGCAGGAGGCTGTCAAGGAGGGGCGTGTGGCATGGTCGAGATACGAGAGTTATTTGAAAATATTAGACGAAGATGACAAATATCGCAAGTAGGCTGCGTACCGAGGAGCATAGCGACGAATGGTTTGCTGAGCGACTCGAATATATGACCCAATTTCTTACCGAGGAACGTAAGGATACGTTGCGTCGCACCGTTGCGCAACGCACTCACTATATGCGTATTATGACCGAGAACATGTTTCATCCGCAGAATGCCAGCGCAATTATGCGCCACTGCGAGGCCTTCGGCATACAGCAGATACATACGGTCGAGGATAGGTGTCGTTTCGACCCAAGTGTGAATATCGTTCGTGGCACGCAGAAGTGGGTCGATGTCGAGCACCACGCCACTACGACCGAGGCTCTTGCCACGCTTAAAGCGGAGGGTTATCGCATTGTCGCTACCACGCCGCACCGATGTAGCGTGACACCCGAGACTTTCGATGTTACGGCGGGCAAGTTTGCCCTTGTCTTCGGCACGGAGCACGCGGGGATATCGGATGAGGTTATCGCTGCGGCAGATGAGTTTTTGATGATTCCAATGTGCGGCATGGTCGAGAGTCTTAATGTCTCGGCGTCGGCCGCAATACTTATCTATATGCTCTCGGAGCGCATTCGCCAAACATCTGATAATTGGCAACTTAACGAGCACGAGCAGCTGCGTCTTTTAACCCGATGGACACTATCGAGCATCCGCGATTACGAGGGTATCCTACGCCGAGCGGAGCAGAGCGGCAAGCTTAGCGTGGAGTGGTAGCCGGCAAAGTCGCATAATTGAGATTAGTTTTAGGCAAGCGAAGGAGATGAAAGCGCAGCATACTGAAACGTATGTGAGCATTTCAGATACGAGCTTAACACCAAAATAGCTCATCCTGAGCGTTAGCCGGCAAAGTCGCATAATTGAGATTAGTTTTAGGCAAGCGAAGGAGATGAAAGCGCAGCATACTGAAATGTATGTGAGCATTTCAGATACGAGCTTAACACCAAAATAACTCAATTATGCGGCTTTGCCTTTGTAATTTAGTATAAATATACTAACTTTGTCGCGTTGTGCGTATAGTTAAATGTAACCGGCACAATAAGTGACGATGTTAGAGAGACTTGCTAAACAGACCGCTATATATGGCATCAGCACGATAGTTGTCAGATTTCTGAACTACCTGCTGACACCCTACTATACCCGTATCTTCTCGCAGGGCGAGTATGGCATCGTTACAGATATATACGCTCTGATACCCTTCGCCCTCGTAGTGCTCTCGATGGGTATGGAGTCGAGCTACTTCCGCTTCTCAACACGCGCCGAGGAGGAGGGTGGCGATATCGAGGCAGGCAAGCGTCGTGTCTTTGCCACCACTTGGGGTGTGACGATGGCTGCCGCTGCGCTATTCTTCGCGGTGGTTCTCCTGCTACTAAGACCTATATCGGAGGTTATGGGCGAGGCTTATAGTGCCCACCCCGAATATGTGGCTACGGTAGCGGCGATAATACTCTTCGATGTATGGACTATGGTCCCCTTCTCGCGACTGAGAGAGCAGGGGCGTGCCCTACACTTTGTTCTACTCAAAGCTCTAAACGTGCTACTCAATGTCGCACTTGCCATAGGCTTTGGCATCGCAGGTCTTTACGCCACGGAGTTTGGCGTAGGTTGGGTCTTTGTTGCAAACCTCATAGCCAGCGTGGTGACACTCGTTGCGTTACTACCCTCCACACGAGGTGTTAGACCTCGTATAGACCAAAAGCTGCTACGCAAGATATTGGTCTATTCGCTACCTCTGCTTATCAGTGGCGTTGCGGGTACGGCAAACGAGTTTATCGACCGCCAGATGATTAAGTACCTCACCGCAGGCGATGAGGCTACCGCCATGGCCGAGCTCGGAGTCTATGGAGCGATAGTTAAGATTGCCGTGGTGATGACTCTCTTTACGCAGATGTACCGCTTGGCTGCCGAGCCCTTCTTCCTCGCCGGCTTCCGCAAGGAGGAGTTCAAGGAGGCTAATGCCGCGGCGATGAAGTACTTTGTGATGGCCTCGATGTTAATATTCCTTGGCATTATCCTCTTCCGCGACCTCTTCTCGCTTATCGTGGGCGAGCAGTTCCGCGAGGGAATAGATATTCTCCCCTTAGTCTTGGCTGCAAATGTCTTGGCGGGCGTGTGGATGAATCTCTCGTTCTGGTACAAGAGGGAGGAGAAGACAAAGTATGCCGCATATATCACCTTCCTCGGCCTTGCAGTAACACTCGGTCTAAGTTTTATCTTCGTACCTCGATGGGGCTATCGCGGTGCTGCATGGGTAAGGTTGGCAGCCGAGGCAGCGATGACCATATGGAGCTTCGTGCTATGTCATAAGCACTATCCCATACCCTTTGATTATAGGCGTATGGTGGAGTATGTGGTGATTGCAGTGGCTATATACGGAGTCTCGGAGGTGGCCTTCGGCCATCTATCTTATGGCACATGGATCAGCCTCAACGGCCTACTCTTTGTTGCGGCACTTATCTTTGCCATACGTCGCGAGAGGGTTGATGTAGGTGCTCTATGCAGAGCTATGATTAAAAAGTTTGTAAGATGAGGTTTCGAGATATAGTTGGACACAGCGAGCTTAAAAGCCGCCTCGCTCGGCAAATTGATGCCGGCAGGGTGAGCCATGCTCAGCTCTTCACGGGACTTAACGGCTATGGTACATTGGCTATGGCTGTGGCCTATGTGCAGTATCTATTCTGCCCTAATCGCCACGATGGCGACTCGTGCGGAGCGTGCCCCTCATGCCGACAAATCGAGGAGTTGGCACACCCCGATATGCACTTTGTATATCCCGTAAATAAGCGCGAAAAGAGGTCTAACGAAGTTGTGACAAGCGACATGTTTATCTCGAAATGGAGAGAGCTATGGAGCGAGAAGAGAGGCGTGTTTTCAACCGAGGAGTGGCACGAGAGGCTCGACTTGGGCAAGACGATGAAGGGTCTTATCACAACGAAGGAGTCTGACGAAATTATTCGCAAGCTCTCGTTCAAGAGCTACTCGTCGGAGTATAAGGCGATGATTATCTGGCTTCCCGAGGCGATGAATCAGGAGGCTGCAAATAAGATACTCAAAATCTTGGAGGAGCCCTGGGAGAAGACCCTCTTCATACTTGTTTCGGAGCACCCCGAGCTTCTCTTGCCGACAATCACGTCGCGTACGCAGGAGGTTGCCGTTGGGCGTATCGAGGTGGAGGCGTTGGAGGGCGTGGCTATGGCCGAGGGCAAAGCTCAGTCCGAGGCTCACGCGATGGCTCGTCTTGCCAAGGGCTCACTCATTGAGCTTGGCGAGCTCGTGCGTGGCGAGGCCGACGACTTGCGACAGCAATCCTTCGAGCTCTTCTGCCGACTGATGCGCCTGAGCTACAACGACCGACACTTGGAGCTCTTCGAGTGGGCCGACGATATGACAACACTCTCACGTGAGGCACAACGACAGTTCTTCCTACACTCGGTGCGTCTGCTGCGCGAGAGCTATATGATTCACGCCGGCTTGGGCTCGATAAGCTACCTATGGGGCGAGGAGGAGAGCTTCTGCAAGAAGTTTGCACCCTTTATAGGCAACCAGAATATCGAGATCCTCATCGCGGAGATTGAGTGCGCCATGGCGCAGATAGCACAAAATGGCTCGCCACGAATTGTATTCACGCACTTTGCCCTTGCCGTAAGTAAACAGATAAACCGACTGAAGCCATGAGCGAGCGTTGTGACATAGCACCCCACGAGGTGAGCGTAGTTCTGCTCTTAGGCTCCAATGACGCCAACAGCTCCGAGATTATCGAGCGAGCATTGCGCATCATTGAACTGAGCATAGGCCGCATAGTCTGCACTTCGAAGGAGTATCGCAGCGAAGCCTATGGGTTTAGCTCGGAGCGAGAGTTTGTAAATCGTGCGACGGAGGTTATCGTTGCGTGTGACGCCTACGAGGTGCTGCGCCGCATAAACCTTATCGAGGCGTTGCTTGGCCGTGACCGCGACATGGAGGCTCGTGTAAAGCGCGAGCGAGGCGAGGCCTACGCATCGCGACCAATAGATATAGACATCGTCTTTTACGGATATATGACGTTCAAGGATAGTCGTCTTACCATCCCCTACCACTATCTCGACGAGAGGCTCTATGCCCTGCGCCCCGTTCGAGAGATTGCAGGCGACAGGCGACACCCCGCCTTGGAGCTTACTCCACAAGAGATGTTGGAGAGGGCAGAAGCTAAAATGTAGAGTTATGAAGATTGTAATCAGGATATTGAGCCTTATGGTGGTTCTTACGACACTCACGGGCTGTTTCAAGGATGAGAATCAGGGAACGGCGATGTGTATTGCGGTCTATTCGCAGAATGTCAATGACGACCCCATAATGAAGGCTACCGACTTGGAGGCATATGCCTTTTGGGTCGAGAAGAGCGATAAGTGGGAGGTGAGCTCATGGGAGGATGCCCTTGCTCGCCGTATAACAAACGTGGATAACCCCACCGAGAGCCGTACTACGCCCGACGAGATAGCCCTCTTTGATCCCGAGGCTGAGTATCAGATAAGGTTGGAGCTATGGTCGATGTACACCTTTGCGGTAGTAGTAGATAAGGCCAACAAGCTCTACGCCTACCGCAGCTATGAGACTCCGATGAACTTGCCCGAGGTATATACCCAGCTGCATATGTACGCATGGCGTAAGAGTAGCTCGGCAAATGGCTGGAGCGTGATAAACCCATTCCCCGATGAGCCTCGCGAGCCACTTGTACCCAAAGAGGAGGAGCCCTCGGATAGTGAAACTGTAACAGAGTAATTGAGTAGATGAGACTTAGAGATAGCATAAAGCGAGCTACAGCAGCTTTCAGCATGGCCGTAGCACTGCTCTTCGAGGCAGCGTTACTAACGAAGTGCGCCTCGACAATGACACCCACGGGAGGACCGAAGGATACCCTGCCACCCGTAATCGTCTATATGAACCCCGATAACTTTACGACGATGATCGACACGCTTCATCCGCCGAAGATATATATCGAGTTCAATGAGTATGTGCAGATTAAGGATCAACAGAAGGAGCTCTACACCTCGCCCGCAATGAAGAAGAAGCCCTCGGTGGCACGTCGCGGCAAGGGTATTGTGGTGCAAATCAAGGATACGCTACGCCCCAACACCACCTACGCCATAAACTTCGGCTCGTCGATTCAGGATAATAACGAGTCTAACCCGCTACACTCGATGCGCTACGTCTTCTCGACAGGCCCCGAGGTGGACTCGATGATAGTATCGGGATATACAGCCGACTCCTACGAGGCCGACTCGGTGAGCAAGTCGTTCATATTCTTCTATATCGCCGACTCGGTGGAGCGGCACTCGGAGTGGGATTCGACGATGTTTAAGTATAAGCCCCAGGTCATAGCACGCGCCGAGAATAACGGCATCTTCATTGCCCAAAACCTCAAACCCGTGCCCTATCGTATCTACGCCTTCGAGGATACCAACGGTAATATGGAGTATGAGCCCTCGGTGGATCAGATAGGCTTCTTGGACTCGACATACAACCCCGCCGAGATGCCACCCTTTACGATATGGTACGACTCGTTGCGCCACTACCCTTCGGCAGAGCCGCAGCTATATTTCCGAATGTTTATGGATCGCCGCTTTACGCGCCAAACACTGAGCGGCCACGAACGCCTAAACCGTCATAAGGCGATGCTCTACTTCGGAGCGCAAAACCCCGAGGTTGTGAAGGTCGAATTAGATTCTATCCCTGCCGATAAGGTTATCTACGACCCTCAAACCGCCGGTCGCGACACTGTTGCTTTATGGTTTAACATGCCTCCCGAGGAGCTTCCCGACACGATTAAGGGTACGATAACCTACTTCAAGCACGACTCGATAAACAATCTTGTGGAATCTACCGACAAGCTGCGCTTGGCATGGGTAAAGACCGAGAGTAAGGAGGTGCAGAAGGAGCGCGAAAAGCAGGAGAAAGAGCGCGAAAAGGCCGAGAAGGCGGGTATGGAGTACGAGGAGCCAACGCCGCCCAACCCCTTCAAGATTTCAATGGCTACGTCTGGCGAGCTAAACAAGGATAAGCATATCGACATGGAGTTTGACTACCCGCTGACACGCTTCGACTCGGCAGCTATAACAATGCGCATGGTACGCGAAGGCAGCAAGGATACGACAAACGTCGATTTTCACTTTGTTCAAGATACGCTTAACCGCCGTAAGTATCAGCTACGTGCCGAGTGGGAGGATAACGCCAAGTATGAGCTGCTAATGCCCGCTGGGGTCTTTGCCAACATTGCACAAGAGCAGAACGACACGCTCAAATACAACTACACCGGCTCGGATGCCACGAAGTATGCTATCGTGAGGGTTAAGGTGCGCACGACACACCCCAAAGCTCGATATATCCTGCAAATTGCCAACGGCCAGGGCCGCACACAAAAGGAGATACGCAATGTCACGGCCGGTGACTACATCTTCGAGTATATCAGCCCGGGCGATGTTATGCTCCGCGTGGTGGAGGATATGAATGCTAACGGCAAATGGGATACGGGCGACATGGTGGCTATGCGCCAGCCCGAACGCACCGAGATATACAAGAACGAAGATGGTGTTGAGCTTATTACGACCAAGGCTAATTGGGAGTTCGACATCGATGTAGATATGGATAAACTCTTCGCACCGATAACCATGGAGAGCATTGTCAAGATGCTCGACGACAGAGAGGATGAGCGTCTGAAGAAATTGGCCGAAGAGATGGCTAAGAAGCGTAAGGAGGAGAGCAAGAAGGGCAATAACTCGGGCGGCATGGGCGGCATGGGCGGCATGGGCGGCTTCGGTGGCTTAGGCGGATTGGGTTCTGGCTCGGGTTCGGGTATGGGCTCAGGTACGGGCGCAGGAGGTTTACGCAATAACACAGGCTTTTAGAGATGAGACATAGAGACTTAATAGTTATTATTATCGCAACATTGGCGAGTGTGCTGCTCGGCACAGCACCGGCTCGGGCACAGCATACGCTATCGTTAGCAGCAGGCTCGGGAGTATCGACAGCACGCTTCTACCCCGCCGAAGAGACAAAATGGCTATGGGGCTCTGAGACGATAGCTCTGTCGTGGCGATATTATAGTCCTAAGCCCCGCTTTGTGGGTGCTGTGGGTCTCGATTTGGAGTATCTGCAACGCGGCTTCTGCTTAGGCTACTCCTACACAGCCGAGTTTGTCGATGACAAGGAGATTCGCCACTATAAATACTACACCCGTAACATCAACTCGATAATGTTGCCGCTTGTATGGCAGCCACACTTCTACTTAGCGAAGAATAGACTGAGACTATTTATCGAGGCTGCCTTTGTGCTCTCGTTTAACATCTCGTCGGACTATAGCTACGAGGAGGATCGCTACCCTGCGGGAGAGTACGAGTGGAAGGTTCCGCGCGACAACCGCTTTGGCTATGGTCTCTCGGGAGGTGCGGGCTTTGCAGTACTTCTCGGGCAGGTGGAGATAGGCATCAAGGGTCGTTATATCTTCGGATACTCCGACATCCTGAAAAATCGAAATAAGTACTACTCCAACACCACCGACGGCCGAGAGAACCCCTTCTACTACTCGCCGCTACGCTCGCCACTCGACAATATCAATGTGATGTTCACCATAGGTTGGCGATTCAACAAGCGAGGCTTCGACGAGTGGTTCGTAGTACGCCATAAGGAGCAGAAGACCAAGACAGGCTTCAACTTCTCGGAGGAGCTGGGAGCGGGCAGCGGCTCGTCACGCAGACGATAATTTAGACAAAACGCAAATAAGATATAGAGAATGGATTCGACAAGACAACAGAAGATTGCGCGACAGATACAGCGCGACATCGCCGAGATTTTGCAGAAGGATATGGCCGATACGATACGCGGCTCGTTGGTGACGGTAACCACCGTGCGTGTATCTCCCGACTTGGCATATGCCAAGATATATATCAGCATCTTCCCCTTCGAGCGCAGCACATCGCTGCTTGAAGCTATCAAGGAGCGTGGCTGGCAGATACGCAAGCTCCTCGGAGCTCGCATCCGCAACCAACTCAAGATTGTCCCCGAGTTGGAGTTCTTCATCGACGACTCGTTGGAGTATATCGACAATATCGACACACTCCTCAACAAGTAGGCCGGTAACGGGGTTAAAGAGAGGTTGCTATGCTCTGGTTCAGCTTTGCCCGACGCTATATGTTCTCACCGAAGTCACACTCGGTGATAAACATTATTGCCGTGGTAAGCGTGGTGGCCGTGGCTGTGCCCACAGCG
>JAZNDK010000052.1:0-18822 GCA_045588005.1 Alistipes sp.
ACTTCCTTGACAACATCTACGCCGGCAGTCTGGTTGAGACGCGATGCGTAGAGCTCCTTGTTGAAGATAATCTCGCAGAGGAGGTCATCCTCAATCTGGCGGTTGTCGTCGTTGATGTATGCTGCCAGCTGCTCGCGGAACCACGCCTCCGAGAACTCGGGAGTGAACTTATCGTTCGAGTAGTGGTGGTGGATACCGTTAGCAAACCATACCTTCTTAAGGTACTTCTCGAAAGCGGCGAACTCCTCGCCCTCGCGCACTTCCGAAGCGGTGTAGATGCTCTCCAACGTGCGACGCACAGCGAGGTTGTACTTGAAGTTCTGATCGAAGAGGATGTCGCGACCGCACTTAGCAGCCTCGGCGAGGTAGTAGATAAGCTCCTTCTCTTCGAGGCTGAGGCTCTCGAAGCCCGGCACCTCATAGCGGATTACCTTGATGTCGTCGAAGCGATCGACAATCCAAGGCTGCTCCGCCTCCTTCTCCACCTGCGATGTGCATGCGGTAAGTGCTAAAATACCCATAGCAAAAAAACAAGAAATTTTGTTCATCATTTTATAAGTTTAAGATTGAATTCAAAAATCACGCAAAGTTACTACTAATATGTGAATTAGCCAAACATTATATCGATAACAGCCCCGATTTTATCTACTATTTTGACCAATAAGCCGAATATATAGCTATCAAGCATGCTTAAGCTACTATATAAACAACAAACGCCACCTTGCGGTGGCATCTGTCTGCTTCGTAAAAACTTGAGCTGTTGATCAGGCTTGAACTGACGACCTCTTCCTTACCAAGGAAGTGCTCTACCACTGAGCTACAACAGCAACTTTACATCTTACTCCTGCGAAAGAGTGCACAAAAGTACATAAGATTTTTTAATCTGCAAACTTTTTGCCGTAAAAAAATGCGCTGATGTAGTGAAATTTTATTTGCTACGCCGAGTCGTAGCAACGAACAAACTCTTTCAATAAAATTCAAACAGCTTCTCAAATATCTGCTACTCACGCTCCGCTCAACAAGACACGGTGGAGAGGGGCTCACGCTCCGCTTGTTGGGTATTGTGGGTACGGCCTGCGGCCTTGGTGGGGGCTGTGGGTTACGATGGTTACATGGGGTATGTGGGTTACGTGAGTTCCGTGTGTTCCGTGAGCTATCCGAAAAAATCCCCACCTAACACATCTAACCCATATAACCCATTTAACCTAAGAGCAATAAGACCTTTGAGACCACTACGACCTCTCGGCTGCTCGCTCGCCGCTACCCACCTCTACCCAAACAAAAAACGGCACGAGTATCAGGAAGATGCCCGTGCCGTTTTTGTTGGCAATAGGCCAATTAGCCTCTATTAGTCCTACTCGAAGTTGTAGCCAACGATATCTGCGGCATAATCGCTCCAATTCTCGGATGCCTTGTACTCCTTTACCGACTCGGCAGGGACATAAATCGAACAACCGATATTGACATATCCATTAACATAATACTTAAATGCATCGTCTCCCAAACTTGGCGGTGTTGTCGCCTTGCAATATACACTTGATAGGCTGCCGCAACCCCAGAATGCAGCCTCTCCAATCGTCGTTATGCTATCGGGGATGGTTACAGATGTTAAATTATCGCAGTTATAGAATAGATATTCTGGGATAATATCTTTTCCAAAATATTTCAATTCGCCAACTCCACCCTGATAGCTATTGCTTACAATTGGTGCATGAGCATCCACAAGCATACCATCCGAGGTTGTGTAGCTAATAGTCACCGTAGAGTTGTAGTCGTACTCAACAAAGCAATCTGCATAATCGCTACAATTCTTGGCTGCCTTATACGCCTCTACCGACTCGGCAGGGACATAAATCTTGCGACCATAAGCGTTATCATCGAATACAGAGTAACCCAATGTCGGCGGTGTTGTCGCCTTACAATAGACTCTTGTTAGGCTGCTGCACTGATAGAATGCGTCATTACCAATCGTCGTTACGCTATCGCCGATTGTAACACTTGTTAGGCTGGTGCACGATGCGAATGCCCAATCTCCAATCGTGGTTACGCTATCGGGGATTGTAACTTTTGTTAGGCTGTCGCAATAACTGAATGCATAACCTCCAATCGTCGTTACGCTATCGGGGATGGTAACACTTGTTAGGCTGCCGCAACTACGGAATGCAGAACTCCCAATCGTCGTTACGCTATCAGGGAGTGTAACACTTGTTAGGCTGCCGCAACTACGGAATGCAGAACCTCCAATCGTCGTTACGCTATCGGGGATTGTAACACTTGTTAGGCTGGCGCAATCATAGAATGCAGAATTTCCAATCGTCGTTACGCTATCGCCGATTGTGACATTTGTTAGACTGTCGCAATAACAGAATGCCGCATCTCCAATCGCCGTTAGTTCACCGTCGAAGGTGATAACGCCTTCGCCTGTCGTTTCATTCCACTCATTAGAGACGATAGAGACATTAAAGGCTGATGCATCGTAAGGCTCAACCTTTGCCGTGGCGGTGTAGCACAGCTGATTGGCAGTGGTAGTCGGCTCACTATCGGCCTCGTACTCCACGGCTGCCATAGGTTTGATATGGTTACGCTCGATAGTGATGCCGCTATCCGTAGAGAGGGTCATGGGCTTATAACCCGCGCAATTAACCTCGATAGTTACACCCTCCGCAAAGGTCTGAGGCAAAAGGCCGATATAGAAGCTCTTAGTCTCCGAGCCAAGCGTCACACCCGAGCCGCAATTAAGGGTTATCTCGGTGAGGATGCTCTCCTCGGTAGCGATATTGCCGCTGACCTCCAACGAGCCGCCCTCCGCGGGCTCAGCCGAGGCCAAGGTTGCGGTGGCCGTGGTGCAATCGATATAGCACAAGCCTGCAACCTGCTCGCCAGCATTGCCGCGTAGCGTTATAGCCTTGACACTCTCGCCCTCGCCCGTAAGCTCCACGCGCAGCCAGCCGCAGGCGCTCTTCAACACAAACTGCGTGAATGTGCTCTCGGCAACCATAATGTTGCCCTCCGCGCCGTAGCTCCCCTCCTTGTAGCTCTGCACGGCGGGAAGCGAGGCCTCGACGCCACCCTTACCGAGGTTTACGAGGTACTCCGCATTGTAGGGATAGACAACGATGATGTTGTCCATGCTCTGCTCGCCGCGGTTGCCGCTTACGTAGGTAAGCTCGCCCATACGCTCACCTGTCTCACCATTATAGGCGTAGCGCAAATTCTCATAGGAGCGATAAAAAACCGATACCTCGTCGCCCTCGCTCCACACGCTCTTCAAGGCATTGTTAAGCTCGATACGGGTGTCGCCGCCCTCGAAGCCCACGGTAAGTGTCTCGGGAAGAGCCTCGCGATTAGCCGAAAGCTCCTCGACTTCGTTCTGTGTACACGCCACAAAAGCCATTGCAGCAAGTACAAAAGTAAGTAGTTTGTTCATTGTATATTTGTATTTAATATTTTTTCACGTTTAGGGAGTCGAGGGCGTTTTGGGAGTTTAGGGCACTAATCTCACTAATCTCTTTGCACACCACTTTACAAAATTAGTAAAATTTTCTCAACGAACAACACTCTTACGGGACATTGTTCGCCAAGGATAAAAAAAATCGCCTCTCGCAAGCAAGCGAAAGGCGAAATTGTATCGGCGTGCGGGCTACTTCTTAGCCTCGTCGCCCTGAGACTTGTTGCGGCGGTCATAGACAAAACGACGAATCTTCTTCGTAGGAGTCTTCTCGAACTCTCCCTCGTTATCGACAACCTTCGTAATCTTCGAGAAGCGGTTTACCTTAGAGTTTACATACTCCATAACCTCCCTCTTAATCTCCTCCATCTTGAGGTTGAGCTGCTCGGCACTAACTGCAACCTTATGTTTCAGCTCGTCGTAGTACTCCTCGATAGCCTCCGTGTCGAAGTGCACCAGTGCGATGAGCTTGCCATCCTCCTCGGTAACCACCGACTCGGCAACGAAACGGTTGCTATTGAGCACCTCCTCGATATCCTCGGGGTAGATATTCTCGCCGCTCGGGCCTACAATCATATTCTTCAAACGACCCTTGATATAGAGCCAGCCATCAGACTCCAATGCGCCGAGGTCGCCCGTGCGGAACCAACCATCGTCGGTGAAGGCACCCTTGGTAGCCTCCTCGTTTTTGTAGTATCCGCGCATTACGCAGGGGGTCTTGACAACAATCTCGCCCTGACCCGTCTCGGGATTTACATCGTCTAAGCGTATCTCGACACCTTTGAGCGCAGGGCCCGTAGAGCCTACGCGGCACATCTTGCCCACAGCACCCGCAACGAGCGGCGCTGTCTCGGTAAGGCCATAGCCGATGCCGTAGGGGAAGCCGCCCTCCAAGAGGAAACGCTCGGCTTCCGCGTCGAACTTCGCGCCACCAATGGCAAAGAGGCGCATGCGGCCACCAAAGAGCTTTTTGAGCTGCTTGCCCGCAACCTTATGCAACAGCTTGCGCGACCAATCCCAGCCGTAGAGCTTGCGTAGCATGGCGTTCTTCTCGAACGTGGGGCGCACCTTGCCGCGATAGACCTTCTCCATGATGAGGGGTACTGAGGCGATGACCGTGGGGCGCACCTTGGCCAACGCAGGCATAAGAGCCGAGGCGGTAGGTGGCCTATCTAAGTAGTGTATGCGTGCGCCGCGCGCGAAGGGGAATATCATGCCCAACGTGCACTCGTAGGTGTGCGACAGCGGAAGTATCGAGAGTAGCACATCCTCCTCGCTATAGTCGAATACCGAGGGCACAACCGTAAGCTGCATCGCTATATTGTAGTGCGAGAGCATCACACCCTTGGGCTTGGATGTCGTTCCCGAAGTGTAGATGATAGCTGCCAAGTCGTCGGGCTCGGGGATGCGCCTCTCGGCACGCTCCTCGACGCGCTGCGAGATGATGTTGAGTCCCTTGGTACGGATGACGATGTTCATGCGCTCGACCGTCGCCTTCGAGAGCTTGGTGTAGAGCTTATCCGAGACGAGTATTGCCTTGGCCTCGGAGTGCGCAATGATAAGGTCGAGCTCCTCGCCTGTGAAGTCGGGGAGGATGGGCACGGCAATCATGCCCGCCGTAGTCACGGCGAAGTACGACACACCCCAGTTGGGCATGCTGCTACTCAGGATAACCACCTTATCACCGGCACCAACACCTGCGTTGAGGAGCATATCCTGAACCTTCTCTGCACGTTCGCCAACCTCTTTGTACGATACATCCTCGCCACCAATCATAGAGAAAGCAATGCGTTCCGAGAAGTTCTCGACGCTATGCTTAAATATCTCATAGAGAGTCTTAAAGGTCATAGTAAAAAGATTTTGTTAATAAAATGCATTCAAATCGGGTGCAAGATACTGATAATTTATTAAAATTTGCTAATTTTGGCACAAAATAAATTTCAATGATTCCTAAAAATCTTATAACAAACCTCGCAAAAGAGGTTGGATTCGACCTTGTCGGCGTAACTCGCGCAGAGCCCCTTATCGAGGAGCGTAAACGCTTCGAGAAGTGGGTGTTAGATGGTAACTCCTCGACACTGGAATACCTCCGTAGAAATGTCGAAAAACGCTTCGATGCGAGCCGTTTGGTCGAGGATGCACGTAGCGTTGTCATTTGTGCTGTTTCGTACCTATCGACCGTAAGCAGGGGTTACGAAAACGACTGTCGCACAAAAATTGCATCGTATGCACTTATGCGCGACTATCACCTAACCATCAAGGAGATGCTCTTCGAGTTGGGCGAACGCCTCGCTCACGAGGTCGAGGGACTGAAATTCAGAGCATTTACAGACTCCGCACCATTGGCCGAAAAGTCGCATGCCGTGCGTGCCGGCTTGGGGTGGATAGGGCGTAACTCGCTGCTCGTAACACCGCAATACGGTTCATTCGTACTTCTTGGCGAAATCGTTATAAACCAAGATATTGACAGCTACGACACCCCCTTTACAGAATCGCGCTGCGGAGATTGTCGAGCCTGCGTTGATAGTTGTCCTAATGGTGCAATACTCGACAATCGACTTATCGACACCCGTCGTTGCATATCGTGTCGCACCATCGAGCGCGAAGGCGAGGCCGAGGAGGTGGCACTACACGGCTGGCTCTTCGGGTGTGACCTCTGTCAGGGGGCATGTCCATACAACCGTCGAGCTCCCCTACACAGCAACCCCCGCTTCGACCCGATTATCGACATCGACTCGATAGATGAGGAGCGGCTACGTTCGATGAGCGAAGAGGAGTTTCGGGCCTTGGCCGGCACTACCCCACTCACGCGCAGCAGCTTGGAGCGCATCTGCCGAAACATTGGAAAGTAGCCAAATCGAGAGGTCGAAATAACAATAAAGAGTTAAATTTGAAAAAGTAGCCCGATAAATATGGTTTATCGGGCAAATATTATTATATTTGCGATTCATAAGCTTTCGAATAAAAGATGGAACAGTACAAACTATGGAATAGAATCGTCGGATGGATGGTATTTACAGTGGCAGCCATCTCCTATCTACTCACCATGGAGCCCACAGCAAGCCTATGGGATTGTAGCGAGTTTATCGCCACATCGTACAAGTTGGAGGTGGGCCATCCCCCCGGAGCACCCCTCTTCATGATGTTGGCCCGAGTGGCGTCGCTCGTCGCCCCATCGCCCGAGTATGTGCCTATGGCTATCAATGCGATGAACTCCATTGCCTCGGCCTTCTGCATACTCTTCCTCTTTTGGACTATCACGCACCTCGCTCGCCGCATGCTCACGCAGGGTGGCGAGGCGATGACCCCGCACCGCATGATACTCATCCTCGGTGCCGGTGCTGTAGGTGCGCTATCGTATGCCTACACCGACACCTTCTGGTTTTCGGCTATAGAGGGCGAGGTGTATGCTCTGTCGTCGATGTTTACCGCACTTGTGGTGTGGCTCATGTTATGTTGGGAGGAGAATGCCGATAGCCCTACGTCGATGCGATGGATTGTGCTTATAGCCTACCTCATGGGTCTCTCTATCGGTGTGCATATCCTCAACCTGCTCACCATACCGGCACTTGTGATGATATTCTTCTTCCGCAAGCAGAAGATGACAACGCCCAAGGATTGTATCATAAAGATTGGCATCGCACTAATCATCTCGCTCCTTATTTTGGGTGCTATCAACGGTGTTATCATCCCCTATACCGTAGCCTTGGGTGCGCAGTTCGACACCTTTGCGGTCAATAAGCTCGGCATGCCCGTAAACTCGGGTATGCTTATCTTCGTGTTTGTGGTCTTCCTCGCATTGGGCCTACTCATCCTCTTCTCGCACAAGAGGGGCATGCGCACGCTCAATGTGACGCTCGTGGCTCTTGTAGCTATCCTTGTAGGCTTCTCGTCGTACGCCTCGGTATCGATACGCGCCACGGCTAACCCGCCCATGAACTCGAACAATCCCTCGACACCGCACACACTACTGAGCATGCTCAACCGCGACCAATATGGTCAGCGACCACTGCTTTGGGGTCCCTACTACTCGGCGATGCCTCTGCCCATGACCTATGTTGCGGATAACTATCAGGCCGACGACTACTACATACCCACCGGCGACTACGAGAGTACAACGATGATGTGGCTCAACCCCGAGACGGGCAAATACGAGGCTCGCGAGTTCTTCGAGGGATATCGCTACCCCTCGGAGGCCAACCACCTGCTGCCGCGCATGTGGTTCTACTCGCGCCGTGCCGATTACGAGGCGGGCTGGGTGGCTAAGAGCGGTGGACACCCCACAGTGGAGCGCATCTCGGCAGAGGGAGATAGATGGTATGAGCCTACTGCATGGGAGGATATACGCTTTATGCTCGGCTACCAGATGGGCGACATGTTTTGGCGTTATTTCATGTGGAACTTCGTGGGTAGGCAGGATGATACGATGCTCGAAAAGGATGAGAACGCCATCTACCTGCATGGAGGCTGGCTATCGGGCATAAAGCCTATCGACGAGCTCTTCTGCGGCCCGCAGGATAATCTGCCGAGCGAGATGTCCGATAACAAGGCTCGCAACACCTACTTCTTCCTGCCCCTGCTGCTCGGTCTTATGGGCTTTGTATATCAGTTAGGCAGGGATTGGCGCAACTTCTTTATCGTGTTGCTACTCTTTATGATGATGGGTATAGCCCTTGTGATATACTTCAACACTGCACCCAACGAGCCACGCGAGCGCGACTATGTCTATGCCGGAGCCTTCTATGCATTCAGCATATGGATAGGTCTTGGCGTACTCGCCATAGGCGAGATTTTCGAGGGCATAGCAGCTAAGATAGCTAAGCCTACACCCCGAGCACTAAGCATCGCAGCGGTGGCAACACTCCTCTTCTCGGCGGCTGTTCCCGTGGTGCTCGCCACCGAGAATTGGGATGACCACGACCGTTCGGATCGCTATATGGCCCGCGATATTGGCCGCAACTACCTCAACACAGTACCCCAGAACGCCATAATTATCAACTTCGGCGACAACGACACCTTCCCGCTGTGGTACTGCCAGGAGGTTGAGGGCGTGCGCCCCGATGTTCGCATTATGAACTCGTCGTACTTGGGTGGCGAGTGGTATATCGACGAGATGAAGCTTGCGGCCAACGAGGCTGACGGCGTTCCCTTCACCATACCATCGACAAGGTATAGCTTCAAGAACGATTGGGTGCTTGTAGTCGATCCTGTGGAGGTGCTCGATACCCAGCAGGCAAGACGTCTGCGAGGCGAGAAGCGTCGTATCGACAACTCGGCCTTCTACGACATACGCTACACCGATAGCGACGGCAAGCAGCGACGTATCAGCGGCAGCTACTCGTCGCTCTACCACAAGCTGCTCGATGCTCAGTCGCTTATCGACGAGTACGACCCCATTCTTCAGGAGTTTATAGCGTCGGGAGGCGAGCCCAACGACGAGATATACGACATGTACCAGAGCTACACGGCAGCCTACGATACGGTAGATGCCATCATCGGCGACGAAGCCTTCATCAGCGACTATATGCTCATGGAGGAGTATTGGTCGCTGAGTGACAGAGCACGCAACGGCGAGCTTAGCTTAGACGACGCCATACGCCTTTTCTGCTCGGATAAGCCCCTCACGTTGGTTATCAACGGTGGCCGCATGTGGCTTCTCGACGAGGGAGAGACCATACCAGCAGAGGAGCGAAGCGAGGATTACGATATGATAGGTCGTCTTATGCCTATGGTCGATAGCAATATCGACGGCCTACCGAGCGACTACATTCTCTCGGCCGGCAAATACTACATTCCGGTAGATGTTGATAAGGCTATCGCCTCGGGAACAATATCTGAGGAGGATCGCGAGCTTGCGGTAGATAAGGTCTATGTCAAAATCGACGAGACGGTGCTTGCCAAGGATAGGCTTATGATGCTCGACCTCTTGGCGCACTTCGATTGGCAGCGACCCCTGAGCTTCACGCAGACACATATCATGCGTGACTACGGCGTTGCCGACTATGCCCGTTTCGATGGCTACGCCTATACGCTCGTACCCATACTCACACCTCAACGTTCGGGTGCTGATACGGGATATATCGATATCGACAAGCTCTATCCGCGCTACCTCGCCGAGGAGGGAGATACCAACGTCGAGCCGCTCTACTTTGGCAACCTTGCCGACGAAGATGTATATGTCGATTACTTCTATCGCTTCAACATCTCAGCGTCGCGAGCTCGCGAGAACTTCGCACGCGTGGCTATGGGACTGATACGCCGCGGTGGTGAGGGCGACTTGGAGCGAGCTGAGAGAGTCCTCGACAGAGGCTTGGAGCTACTTCCTGCCAAGCAGTTGGGTTATAGTCATACAGCCATAATGCCATATATTCGTGGTTACTACACCCTTGCACAGTGCAACCTCGACCGCTCGGTAGCCTACCTCGAAGAGGCGGTATCGAAGCTGGATGCAACACTCAACACCAAGAGCGACATAGACCCCTCGGCAGATATTTTCGCCTACTTCTACACCCTCTCGGATAGGGCTCAGGAGCTCCACACTGAGACACGCAGTCGTTCGATTGAGACGACTGATGCCGACCGCCTACTCATGCTTAGCGACGAGGCCTTTGCTCGTGCCGAGGATGAATTCCGCAAGGGCGATAACCTCGCAGCCGAGTATATCAGCAAGCGTGGCGAGTGGGTAGCACACTACTTGCAGTTTACCACCTACCGTAGCTTTACGCCGATGATAAGCGACGAGCTCTACAACGCCGTGCTCGACATTATCGAGGTGCTGCGCCTCAGCCACGACATATCGGGTAGCTTCGACTGGGTGGCGGGCACAGATAGCGAGATGCTGCTTACCGAGAATGCCCTTATCTTCGACAATATGGTATCGGCATACCTCGACTCTATCAAGCGACTCACCCCTGCCGACTCTACCGAGGCCGCCATGTCGCTTGTCGAGCTACACATATGCAATCTGTTTGAGATTTACAGCAACCTCCCCTCGACACGCTATACAGCAAATGGTCAGAGCGACGCACAGTATATCGATGCGCTGGTCGAGTACTTGGAGCAGCCCGAGGTATATGATGTGCTTACGGCCTACTATGGCAACATTTAGAAGGTATTTAGGCTAAGTATTTAGGCTACGACCCGAATTTAGGAATTAGTGATAAAATAAACGAAATAGATTTATGGAGAAGATTATTTTGTACAACACGCTCACACGTCGCAAGGAGACGTTCGAGCCTATCAACCCCCAGCATGTGGGCATGTATGTCTGCGGCCCCACCGTCTATGGCGATCCGCATCTTGGTCATGCACGCCCCGCTGTAACTTTCGATCTACTGTTCCGCTATCTGCAAGCCTTGGGATACAAGGTGCGCTATGTGCGTAACATCACCGATGTAGGCCACTTGGAGCAGGATGCCGACGACGGCGAGGATAAAATTGCAAAGAAGGCCCGTTTGGAGAAGCTCGAGCCTATGGAGATCGCCCACTACTACACGGAGCGTTACCGCGCAGCAATGCGCGAGCTCGGTGTGCTCTCGCCATCGATTGAGCCCCACGCCTCGGGCCATATCATCGAGCAGATCGAGATGGTTAAGCGTATCCTCGATGCAGGATATGCCTACGAGTCGAACGGCTCGATATATTTCGATGTGGAGCGTTACAACCGCGACCACCACTACGGTCGTCTCTCGGGTCGCAACCTCGACGACATTGTGACAAACACTCGCGAGCTCGACGGCCAGAGCGACAAGCACCACTCGTTTGACTTCGCGCTGTGGAAGAAGGCCTCGCCCGAACATATCATGCGTTGGCCCTCGCCATGGAGCGACGGCTTCCCCGGCTGGCATATGGAGTGCTCGGCGATGAGCACCAAGTATCTCGGCGAGCAGTTCGACATCCACGGTGGCGGCATGGACCTCATGTTCCCACACCACGAGTGCGAGATAGCGCAATCTACCGCAGCCCTCGGCCACGACTCGGCACGCTACTGGGTTCACAACAACATGATTACGATTAACGGTCAGAAGATGGGTAAGTCACTCGGCAACTTCATCACCTTGGAGCAGCTCTTCACAGGCACACACCCCATCTTAGCACAGGCATATACGCCCATGACCATCCGCTTCTTCGTCTTGCAGGCCCACTACCGCTCGACACTCGACTTCTCGAACGAGGCGTTGCAGGCCGCCGAGAAGGGCTTGGATCGTCTGATGAAGGCTGTCGAGACACTCGATAAGATTAAGCCTGCGGAGCGTTCTACGGCCGATGTCAAGGAGTTGGAGAGGAGATGTAGTGAGGCTATGGCCGACGACTTGAACTCGCCGATGGTAATATCTGCTCTGTTCGACTGGGTGCGCATCATCAATCAGGCAGCCGAGGGTGGACAATCGTTCACGGCCGATGACCTCGCAGCACTCAAAGCTACGGTAAACCGCTACGTCTTCGACATCCTCGGTCTGCGCAACGAGAAGGCTGCCGAGACAGGAGGTAAGGATATGGTAACGCCTCTTGTCGAGATGCTTCTTTCGATGCGTATGGAGGCTAAGGCGGCTAAGGATTGGGCTACGTCGGATAAGATTAGAGACAACCTCACAGCCATAGGTATCCGCGTTAAGGATCGCAAGGATGGCTACGATTGGGAGATAGAGTAGATGGTTTTACAAGAGCAGATAAACGACCTTAGGGAGCGTACGGCAAAGCTCGAAAGTGCAATAGACATCGAAGAGCGTCGTATAGAGTTGCAAAACGAGCAGGAGCGCACCGAAGAGCCCAACTTCTGGGACAAGGCCGACGAGGCACGCAAGCAACTCAAAAAGGTTGCCGACATCCGCTCGGTCATCGAGGAGTGGGAGCGGCTCGCACGCGCCGTGGAGGACCTTGCTCTGATACCCGACTTCGTGGCCGAGGGTGTGCTCTCGGAGGCCGAGGCCGAGGAGCAGTACAACGCCGCCAAGGAGCTTACCGAGAAGGCCGAGCTGCGCCAGATGCTCTCGGGCAAGGAGGATAGGCTCGGAGCTATCATGGATATCAACGCAGGTGCAGGAGGCACCGAGGCCTTGGATTGGGCACAGATGCTTATGCGCATGTACACACGCTGGGGCGAGGCCCATGGCTACACGGTCAAGGTAGCGAACTATCAGGCCGGCGAGGAGGTTGGCGTTAAGTCGTGTACATTGGAGTTTGAGGGCGACTATGCCTATGGCTACCTGCGTAGCGAGAGTGGCGTACACCGCATGGTGCGACTATCGCCCTTCAATGCCAACAACAAGCGACAGACGACCTTTGCCTCGGTATTTATCTCGCCCGCCATTGACGACACCATCGAGATAAACATCTCGCCTGCGCACTACGAGTGGGACACCTTCCGTTCGAGCGGCGCAGGAGGTCAGAATGTGAACAAGGTGGAGACGGCCGTGCGCCTGAGATACCACGGCAAGGATGCCGACACGGGAGAGCCGGTCGAGTTTCTTATCGAGAATATGGAGACCCGCTCGCAGCTTATGAACCGCGAGAATGCTATGCGCATACTACGCTCGAAGCTCTACCAGAGGGAGCTGGACAAGCGTATGGCTACGCAGCAGGCATTGGAGGCAACCAAGAAGCGCATAGAGTGGGGGTCACAGATACGCAGCTACGTCTTTGACGACCGCCGCGTGAAGGACCACCGCACGGGATACCAAACATCGAATGTCGATGCGGTGATGGATGGCGACTTAGACGGATTTATCAAGGAGTATCTACTAAACTACTAATGCTACGGAGATTATACATAGCCACACTACTTTTTCTCGCATCCACGGCGACACTTTCGGCACAAGAGGTCGAGGTGGGAGCTACGGATACGGCTGCCTATATGCCACAACTAAGAGATAGGCGCGTGGCGGTGCTAGCCAACCACACTGCCCGCTACTCCGAGAAGGAGCACCTTGTGGATATGCTCCACCGCGAGGGTATAGAGCTTGTGGGCATCTTCGCTCCGGAGCACGGCTTCCGCGGAGGTGTCGAGGCGGGAGAGAGGGTCATTAACTCGGTCGATGAGCGCACAGGAGTAGCCATTCTCTCGCTATACAACGGCAAGACACAACGCCCCACGGATGAGGTTATGCGCTCGTTCGACACTCTTGTTGTAGATATGCAGGATGTGGGACTCAGGTTCTACACCTATTATATATCGATGCTAAGACTTATCGAGGCGTGTGCCGACTTTGGGTGCAGAGTGATCATTCTCGACAGACCAAACCCCAATGGGCACTATGTCGATGGGCCGATTCTCGACATGAGGTATAAGTCGGGCGTAGGATGGCTTCCCATACCCGTCGTTCATGGCCTGACAATGGGCGAGATTGCCCTAATGGCTATTGGCGAGGAGTGGGTCAAGCGTGCCGAGCTAAGCGTGGTGCGCTGTCGGAACTATACCCACTCGACGCACTACACGCTGCCGATAGCTCCGTCGCCCAATCTGCCTACGCAGCACTCGATATATCTCTACCCCTCGACCTGCCTCTTCGAAGGTACGGTTGTGAGCATGGGGCGTGGCACGGAGTCGCCATTCGAGATATATGGACACCCCGATATGAAGGGGCGGGAGTTTAGCTTTACGCCGATGCCCAACGCCGGGTCTAAGACCCCGCCTCACTCAGGCAAGAGGTGCTACGGCGAGGATTTGCGCGGGGTGGCTGACGAGGCGATTTGGCGCGAGGGTATCAACCTTAGGTATATCATTGATGCCTACAACGATTTAGGCTTGGGCGAGGCATTCTTCAAGCCGATGTTCGAGAAGCTGATTGGCGTTGATTGGGTGCGACAGATGATTATCGAGGGGTACGATGCCGAGGCAATTGAGGCGCGCTGGCGAGATGATGTCGAGGCATTCAAGGTGCTGCGACGAGACTATTTGCTATACGACGAATAACTAAAACAGAGATAAACATGGGATTTTTTGATCTATTCAAAAAGAAGAGGGTGGAGTCTGCGGCAACACCCGTTGTTGAGGCTGCAACCGAGGGTGCAGCGTTGTCCGAGGAGCAGGAGGTTAAGAGCGATGCTGCGGCGGCGGAGATAACAGCCGAGGCCGAGGAGGTCATCGACGTAGAGCAGGAGCGCAAGGAGCTCGAAGCGGGCTTGGAGCGCACTAAGGAGGGATTCTTTGGCAAGCTGAAACGTGCTATCGCAGGTCGCACGACGGTAGATGCCGACCTTCTCGACGACTTAGAGGAGGTGCTTATAACCTCGGATGTGGGTGTCGATACCACCGTTAAGATTATCCAGCGTATCGAGGAGCGTGTGGCACGCGACAAGTATATGAACACCTCGGAGCTACACGCCATCCTTCGCGACGAGATAGCAACACTCATGGAGGAGTCGCACCGCTCGACCAAAGATTTCGGCATCGAGGTTAAGGAGGGACTACCCTATGTGATGATGGTCGTGGGCGTAAATGGCGCAGGCAAGACCACAACGATAGGCAAGCTCGCTGCCCAACTGCACAAGGCGGGCCGCAAGGTATATATCGGTGCTGCCGACACCTTCCGTGCTGCGGCTATCGACCAGCTCGCCGTATGGGCCGAGAGGGCAGGTGCTACGATGGTGCGTCAGGATATGGGCTCGGACCCCGCATCGGTAGCCTACGACACGTTGCGCTCGGCAGTGGCTAACGGCGCAGATGTGGTGCTTATCGACACGGCAGGTCGTCTGCACAACAAGGTGGGACTGATGAAGGAGCTCACCAAGATTCGCAACGTGATGTCTAAGGTTATCCCCGACGCTCCGCACGAGGTGATGCTCGTTCTCGACGGCTCGACGGGTCAGAATGCCTTCGAGCAGGCCAAGCAGTTTACCGAGGCTACACAGGTGACATCGCTCACCATCACCAAGCTCGACGGCACGGCGAAGGGTGGTGTTGTGATAGGCATCAGCGACAAGTTCCATATTCCGGTGCGCTACATCGGCATTGGCGAGGGTATCGACCAGCTCAAGATGTTCGACCGCCACGAGTTTGTACGTGCCATGTTTGGCGAGGCAACAAAATAGCGACCCACTATGAAGAAGATAAATATTATCACGCTCGGCTGCTCGAAGAATACGGTAGATTCGGAGCATCTCGCAGCACAGCTGGCGGCAATGGAGTATAAGATAGTCTTCGACAGCGACCGCACGGATAGCGATGTTGTTGTAATCAACACATGCGGCTTTATCGGCGACGCCAAGCAGGAGTCTATCGACACGATACTTCGTGCCGCCGAGCTCAAAGCCGAGGGTCGCATCGAGGAGCTCTTCGTTGTGGGTTGCCTATCGCAGCGTTATGCCGACGAGCTACGCCCCGAGCTCCCCGAGGTCGATGACTTCTTCGGAGTGAACGACTGGGAGGGTATTGTCGAGCGTCTTGGAGCTAAGTACCGCGAGGAGCTCACCACACGCCGCGAGATTTCGACACCGAGCCACTATGCATACCTCAAAATTTCGGAGGGTTGCAACTGGATGTGTGGCTACTGCGCCATACCCCTTATTCGTGGGCGTCATAAGTCGGTGCCTATGGAGAGTCTTATCGCCGAGGCTGAGGCCCTTGCCGAGAAGGGCGTTCGCGAGCTTATGGTCATAGCTCAGGATACGACATACTACGGCATGGACCTATATGGAGAGCGCAAGCTCGCCGAGCTATTAGAGAGACTCTGCCGCATAGAGAAGATAGAGTGGATACGCCTTCACTACGCCTACCCCACCGAGTTTCCCGATGAGGTTATCGAGGTTATGGCTCGCGAGAAGAAGATATGCCGCTACTTGGATATCCCCTTCCAGCATATCTCGGATAGTCAGCTTACGGCGATGAAGCGTCGCCATACGAAGGCCGATGCCTACGCCCTTGTCGAGAAGCTGCGCCGCACAATACCCGATATAGCACTGCGCACGACACTCCTTGTGGGCTACCCGACCGAGACGGAGGAGGACTTCGCGGAGCTTATGGAGTTTGTGCGTGACTGTCGCTTCGACCGTCTTGGCGTCTTTGCCTACTCCGAGGAGGAGGGCACATACTCGGCAACACGCCTTACAGATGATGTATCAGACGATGTTAAGCAGAGCCGCGTGGATCGTATCATGCGCCTGCAAGAGCGTATCTCGTTGGAGAATAACGCTCGTCGCGTAGGTCAGCACATGAGGGTCATCATCGACCGGAAGGAGGGCGACTTCTACATCGGCCGCTCGGAGTACGACTCTCCCGAGGTCGATCAGGAGCTCATCATCGATAGCGCGGGAAAGCGACTCTATCGCGGTAGGTTCTACGAAGTTGAGATTACCGACGCCGAGGATTACGACCTCTACGCTCGCTTAGCATAGCGCGAGGAGGGGTTGGAGGAGTGCGTATCGCGAGATGTTTTAGTGATAAAATTTTGTTATTAACCAAATTTTTACTATCTTTGAGCGTGAATAAAGAATAACGTTGTCGTATGGCACACTCTGAGATTGTCAAAATGTTGCGTGGCGAGGTCGAGCGACTCATCGCCGACCACGAGAGAATAGGAGCCGAGTGTCGCGAGCTTATCAAGGAGCGCGACATGCTACTGCGTGACAAACGAGAACTCGAAGAGCGTGTTAGAGAGCTCGATACCCGACTGCAGAGCAGCGAGTTGAGCGAGGTTATGCGAGGCTCGGGAGGCGACGTTCGCAGGGCGCGTGCACGAGTAAACAGCCTATTGCGGGAGGTTGATCGTTGCATAGCGGCAATTAAGTATAAGGAGGAGCAGAAGTAGTATGGCAGATAGTAAGATTAAAATATCATTGACGATAGCCGGCAAGAGCTATCCCATGACTATCGATGTGGCCAACGAGGAGCTATATCGCGAGGCTGCCAAGCGACTCAACGAGAAGATAACGGAGTATTCGCGCATCCCAAAGTTCGATATGCAGGATCGTCTGGCTATGGCAGCACTCCGCTACTCGATACTTGCACTAACCACGGAGCATACCTCAGCGTTAGGTGACAACGATGTCGAGGAGCTCCGAGCCATAGAGCAACGCATACGAAACTATATCAAGGCGTAGGCTCTGGCGAGATTTTGGCATACGTAGCCGTGAGGAGGGTGTCGCCTCGTAAAACGTGACATCGACGTTCTTTAGAATATAGAAATCTACCCGCATGGATTCCTTAAAAGCTTTGCGAACTGTACAATTTATATAACATTGGGACAACTCTCGAGCAGAAGTTACAAAACAAGGCCTCAACCCCTCGGGGTGTGGTGCGTAAGTGCCACCAGTGGACTGTTGCGTACCTCGGAGCCCCACCTATGACTTATCTGCGGATTCGTCAAACAAGTTAAGGAGTCTTTGCGGTTTTTTATTTGTAACCAATTAACAACAATATATTTAACACCAAATTATCTATGGAAACAATCTTGATAATCGTCGGTGTCGTTGTGGGTGCTGTTGTGGGATTTGCAATCTCGATGTTTGGAGCACGCACACGAGCAAAGGCCATCGTTGCTAAGGCAGAGGCCGACGGCGAAATGATAAAGAAAGAGAAGATGCTCCAAGCTAAGGAGAAGTTCATCCAGCTTAAAAGCGACCACGACCGCCAGGTCAATGAGCGCAACCAGAAGCTTCAGCAGAGCGAGCAGCGTGCCAAGCAGGCCGAGGCAAACCTGCAACACAAGGAGCGCGAGTTGGAGAAGAAGTCGGCCGAGTGTGACCGTCGTCGCGAGCAGCTCGACTCTCAGCTTCAGGGTGTTGAGAGCCGCAAGGAGGAGCTTGCAGCAGCTATCAAGGAGCAGAATATGCGTCTCGAACAGATCTCGGGTCTCAGCTCGGAGGATGCCAAGAACATCCTTATCGAAAATATGAAGGCCGAGGCTAAGGCCGACGCTGCAGCATATGTCGCCGAGACTATCGAGGAGGCTAAGCTCTCAGCTACAAAGGAGGCTAAGCGTATCGTCGTAGCATCTATCCAGCGCGTGGCTACCGAGACCGCAATAGAGAATGCCGTGACGGTATTCAACATCGAGTCTGACGAGGTCAAGGGCCGTATCATCGGTCGCGAGGGCCGTAATATCCGCGCATTGGAGGCCGCTACAGGTATAGAGATTATCGTTGACGATACACCTGAGGCTATCATTCTTTCAGGATTTGACCCTGTTCGTCGTGAGATTGCGCGTCTTGCCTTGCATCAACTTGTAACCGATGGTCGTATTCATCCAGCTCGTATTGAAGAAGTTGTGGCAAAAGTTAAAAAGCAAATTGAGGAAGAAATTATTGAAACAGGTAAGCGAACGACAATCGATTTGGGTGTTCATGGTTTGCATCCAGAATTAATTCGTTTGATTGGTAAGATGAAATATCGTTCTTCGTATGGTCAAAATTTATTGCAACATGCACGTGAAACTGCT
>JAZNDK010000053.1:0-9272 GCA_045588005.1 Alistipes sp.
ACAAAACACTATGAAAAAATTATTTTTGGTTTTGGCAGCTGCTGCTTTGTCTTTCGGCGCTGCTTATGCACAGGATGCTAACGAGGCTCCCGTAAGTCGGATCGTAGCCATGTCGTTCTGTGAGCCAAGGAGTTGGTTTCAAGTGTTGTCTTCCTAAGACCGCTTGGCCTCCGACTTACAAAACACTATGAAAAAATTATTTTTGGTTTTGGCAGCTGCTGCTTTGTCTTTCGGCGCTGCTTATGCACAGGATGCTAACGAGGCTCCCGTACAGGATGTAGCTGTTGAGCAGGTTGTTGAGGCTGAGGCAGCTGAGGAGTTGGCCGGCGAGCCTATGCACTTCGCTCTTATGAAGAAGTTCTTGGAAGGTGGTTGGGAGTGGATGCTTCCAGTACTTGTCTGCTTGGTACTCGGTTTGGCTATCGCTATCGAGCGTATCCTCTACTTGTCTATGGCTCAGATCAACACTAAGAAGTTCGTTGCCGAGGTTGAGAAGCTTCTTAACGAGAAGGGTGTTGAGGCTGCAAAGGAGTACTGCCGCAACACTCGTGGTCCTATTGCTTCTATCTACTACCAGGGTCTTATGCGCTACGACCAGGGCTTGGAGGCTGTTGAGAAGGCTGTTGTTTCTTACGGTTCAGTTCAGCAGGGTCACCTCGAGTCAGGTCTCTCTTGGATTTCGTTGTTCATCGCTTTGTCTCCATCACTCGGATTTATGGGTACCGTTGTTGGTATGATCCAGGCATTCGATGATATCCAGGCTCAGGCAACTATCTCTCCAGCCGTTGTAGCAGGTGGTATCAAGGTGGCTCTTTTGACAACTTTGATGGGTCTTATCTCGGCAGTTATTCTCCAGGTGTTCTTCAACTACATCCTCTCTAAGATCGAGGGTCAGGTAGTTAAGATGGAGGATACATCGATTAGCTTGATCGATATGCTCACAGCATACAACAAGCGATAATTAAGCCCAACCTATTTATAAGAAAAGTCAATTATGAGAAAATTACATAGTTACGTATTCCTGGTATTCGCCTTGGTGTCAGTTGCAATGGTGTGCTGGGCTATTGTAGCAGGTATGGATGCTCCAGACTCTGCTAAGATTGCTGGCAACACTCCACTTGTACAGAAGTTCGATGCTAACGGCGTTGCCGTGAATACTGAGGATGACCAGCCGGTGCCAGTAGAGACTACATCGGAGGGTATTCAGGCTCTTAGCACTATCTTTGCTAACCAGCTTGACGAGGGTATCCTTACTCTTGCCGCTATCGAGGAGGAGAAGGAGAAGCTCAATAAAACAGTAAACGAGATTATCCCTGCTTATGAGGCTAAGGTCGCCGAGGGTCGTGAGGCTGCTTTGGAGGCTATGGCTACTATCGAGTCGCTCAGCGAGAGCAAGCGTCTCTCATCGGCTCAGAAGCGCGAGCTTGAGGCTGCTAAGACCGTAGAGGCTAACTTCAAGGCTCTCAACGATACACTTGCTCAGCACCGCGAGAACGTTACCATTATGGAGGAGAACATCGCTGCCTCTACTAAGGCTAACGAGGAGGCTCAGCTCAGTGCCGAGAATATGGAGAAGCTTGCAGTTGCCATCCACTGGAACCTTATGTGGTTCTACTTCCTTATGGTATTTGCAGTATGCTTCATCATCATTGGTGCAGTATGGGATATGATGCTCAATGCAGGTAGTCTTAAGAAGACTTTGGTATCATTGGTTGTTGTTGTAGCTGTTGTAGCTGTATCATACTTCATCGCTTCTGGTAACGGTTGGGCTGAGGGTGCTACACTTAAGGATGCAGCAGGCTATGACCTCGGTATCGGTGCCGATCCTACTACTCGCGATGTATTCGGTACTTTCGAGTATATGATCGCTGATACAAGTATTTTGGTAACTTACATTGCCTTTGCTGGTGCAGCTCTTGCAGCTATTATCTCGGCTATTCGTGGTATTTTTAAATCGTAGTATATGGCTAAAACTAAGAAAAAGGCTGGAGATATCAACTCCAGTTCAATGGCGGATATCGCGTTCTTGCTGTTGATATTCTTCTTGGTGACAACTACGATGGATGTCGACACAGGTATGAAGCGTACGCTTCCACCTTGGATCGACCCTACAGAGCAACAGAACGATGTTGATGTTAACGAGCGTAACGTTCTTAAGGTAAACGTATCGCGTAGTGGTGCCATTATGGTTGGCACAGATGAGTACCGTTCAAGCGACTTGCGTCGTGCGGGCGTGCATTCACGATTGTCTCGCGAGGTATACTTCTTCCTTGTAGATCCTACAAGATCGAATAAGAAGGCTACCGAGATTGACGGCATGACATACGATATCAGCGAGGGTCTTGTATCACTCAAGGCCGATGATGAGACTAAGTACAAGGTTTATCTTCAGGTGCAGGATGAGCTTACTCACGCTTTCAGCCTCTATCGCGACAACATCTCGTTGTTGGTATATGGTAAGAAGTACGATGAGTTGGATGAGCTCAAAGCCCAGAACATCCGTAAGGCTGTTCCTATGAAGATTTCCGAGGCAGAACCTAACGATCAAACAAAGAAGTAATTATGGCAGTAATGGCAAAAAAGGGCAAGAGAGAAGTGCCCGCTATGTCGACCTCGTCGCTTCCCGACATCGTGTTCATGCTTCTGTTCTTCTTCATGGCAGCTACTACGATGCGTGAGGTAGATCCATTGGTATCGGTGCAGATGCCCGAGGCCTATGAGATTACCGAGCTCGACAAGAAGAATCTTGTAAATATATGGATGGGTAAGCCCCTCGGCGCAAAGGCCGGCGAGGATGCGTTGAAGATTCAGCTCAACGACCAGACTCGTGAGGTATCGGATATCCGCGATTTTATCTCGGCAACAACCGTTACCAAGGGCGTTGGTCCCAAGGATATCGTTGTAAACCTTCGCGTGGATGAGGGTGCAACTGTTGGTAAGCTCACCGCTGTAAAGCAGGAGCTCCGTAAGGCTGAGGCACTCAATATCTCATACGCCGCAAGAGCTACATCGAATAACTAAACACTCTTTGAGTTTGTGTAAGGGTCTGCGTTTCGGCGCAGACCCTTTTTTTGTTTGGACTACATGCGAGGAGCTCGTTAAACTATCAATGAGGGGGGGTAGAGAGGAGATGAAATAATAGAGTCATTGCGAATGACTGTATCCGAGGGAACTCTTAAGAATCGAAAATCTCCATGCAATTCTATAGCAAGCTTTATCTATGTATGTAATATAGTCGATAATCACTCTTAGCATAATCAATCACTCTTAGTATCGCATCCAAAATTGACATAGCCTATCAAATGTACTAGTGCAGAGCGAAATAATGTGGACTGGGAGCTTTCTAAATTGGGGTCGCAGGCAGTTTGTGGGTTTGTAATAGATTACTCTATTACTAACATTTAAGATATGATATAGCAGTGTATAAAATGAAATTGGCTCGAATAGAATCAATCCATTCGAGCCAATTATCGTGACTGCTATTAACGTTACTACCAGATGATTACACGCTCCTCAACGGGCATATACATTGCATCTGTCTCAGTGATGCCGAAGGCGTCGTAGAAACTCTGGATGTTACGCAGGGTAGCATTAACACGGTTGCGACCCAAAGAGTGGACATCTACCTTAGTAAGACGCTCCTTCTCCTCGTCGGTAATGTTCTGCGCCCAAAGCGTAGCGTAGCCAATGTAGAAACGCTGCTCGGCAGTGAAGCCATCGATATCGGCAGGATGAACATCACCCCACGAATCCACCAAGGCGGTGAAAGCTAAGCGCAAGCCACCCTGATCGGCGATATTCTCGCCAAGCGAATACTTACCATCAGCAAAGAGGCCGGGAAGAATCTCAATAGCGTTGAACTGCTCGACAAGCACCTCGGTCTTCTTCTCGAAGGCTGCGCGATCCTCCTTGGTCCACCAGTCGTTCATGTTACCCATCTTGTCGAACTGTGAGCCCTGGTCGTCGAAGCCGTGAGTCATCTCATGAGCAATAACAACACCGATAGCACCATAGTTTACAGCGTCGTCAGCAGCGGGATTGTAGAATGGAGGCTGAAGAATAGCTGCGGGGAAGCATATCTCGTTGGTTGTAGGCATATAGTATGCATTTACCATCTGAGGAGGCATCATCCACTTCTCGCGATCTACGGGCTTGCCTACCTCTGACATAGAGTCGGCTGTGTACCAGCGATTAGCCTCAACTACATTCTCCCAATAGCTCTTAGCGGGATCTACAGCAAGTGTAGAGTAGTCCTTCCATTTGTTGGGGTATCCAATCTTAACGGTGAAGGCAGCGAGCTTCTCCTGAGCCATAGCCTTAGTAGCCTCACCCATCCAATCGAGAGCCTCGATATGCTTAGAGAAGGCCTTCTGAATATTTGCAACCATCTGCTCAACACGAGCCTTCTCGCTCTCTGGGAAGTACTTAGCAACATAGATCTGACCCACAGCCTCAGAGAGAATGCTGTTGGGCACAGACATAGCACGCTTCCAGCGGGGGCGAATCTCTTGAGTACCCGACATTGTACGGCCAAAGAACTCGAACGAAGCGAGTGCAAACTCCTCGCTCAGGTACGACGAAGCAGCATCGATATAGTGAGCTACAACATAGCTACGGAGAGCCTCAACAGGCATAGTAGCAATGACATTCATAATGTTGGCAAACGACGAGGGCTGACTCACAACGAGCTTACCTACATTCTCGATACCCATAGCGCGGAAGTAGGCTGCCCAATCAACCGTAGAGTACTCCTTGCAAAACTGCTCGAAGGTGTAGGGATTGTAACCACGCTGAATATCGCGACACTCAACATTTGTCCAATGCTTAGCAGCAATGGCATCCTCGACTTTAAGTACGTTGGCTACATGTGCCTCGATATCGCCCTCGACACCTGCAAGGTTGAAAATCTTAGCGAGGTAGTTGCGGTACTCAGCCTTCTTATCGGCATTGTTCTCCTCGGTGTAATAGTCACGGTTACCCATAGCGAGGCCACCCTGCTCAATATAGAGGATAGTCTGGTTACTATCGGCGAGGTCGGCAGCAGGATACGCAGCAAAGAATAGACCAATGCCGTCGGTGTGAAGTTCCGGCAGCATCGCCAGAATCTGCTCACGCTCGGTAATGGCCAAAATCTTATTCAACGCCTCACGGATAGGCTCAGCACCCTCACGGTTAAGACGCTCCTCGTCGAGACCCATCTTGTAGAGGTCCGAAATCTTCTGCTCAATGCTGCCAGCCTCTGCGGTAGTCTCGGCCATAGTCTGGAAGAGCTCGTTGATACGAATCTCGTTGTTCTCACGAAGAACATCGAATGAGCCGTAACGCGAATACTCGGGCTTCAAAGGGTTATTCTTCTGCCAGCCGCCCGTAGCCCACTGATAGAAGTCGTCATTGCGAACAATCGACTCGTCGAAGTTGTCGGTGTTGATGGCGGGAACATCCGCGCTCTTAGCACCATCGTTTGTTGCACATGCTGTCATAATGAGTGCAGATGCAAGGATTAGAGATAATTTTTTCATTTCGGTCTATTCTGTTTAAGTTTGTCCTTGGTTATTGGAGGCATCCTACTTGCGGATAGCAGCTACACCCGGGAGTTCCTTGCCCTCCATATACTCGAGTAGTGCACCACCGCCTGTCGAGACGTAAGAGACCTTGTCTGCAAGGCCGAACTTGTTTACGCAAGCCACCGAGTCGCCACCGCCGATAAGCGAGTAGGCACCCTTTGCAGTAGCCTCGGCAATAGCCTCGGCAACAGCACGCGAACCTGTCGAGAACTTGTCAATCTCGAATACACCCACCGGTCCATTCCAAAGGATAGTCTTACAACCGAGGATATGCTCTCTAAACTTAGCCTTACCCTGCGATGCGATATCTACGCCCTCCCACTCGTCGGGGATGTTGTTGGCGGGAGCCTCCTGCGTATTTGCTGTCTCGGCGAAGTCGTCGCAGATAAGAGCATCGGGCGAGCGCAAAATCTTCACGCCACGCTCCTCGGCCTTCTTCAATATTTCGAGAGCTACGGGGAACATATCGGGCTCGCAGATAGACTTACCCTCTTTGCCGCCCTCAGCACCAGCAAAGGTGTAGGTCATACCGCCACCGATGATGATAGAATCTACCTTCTCCATAAGCTTCTCGATTATGGTAATCTTGGTCGAAACCTTCGAGCCACCGATGATAGCGCAGAAGGGGCGCTCGGGATTCTCCATCACGCCGTCGATAGCTTTGAGCTCATTCTCCATAACGTAGCCAAACATCTTATCCTCGGGGAAGTAGTCGGCGATAAGAGCTGTTGAGGCGTGAGCACGGTGTGCAGTGCCAAAGGCGTCGTTGATATAGCAGTCGGCATACGAAGCCAAACGCTTCACAAACTCCTTCTGCGACTCCTTAACCGCCTTCTTAGCCTCTTTCTTCTCCTCGTCGGTCGCATCCTCGGCTAAGCCGCGGGGCTTACCCTCCTCCTCGGCGTAGAAACGCAAGTTCTCGAGGAGCATAACCTCACCGGGCTTAAGTTGAGAGGCCATCTCCTGAGCACGCTCGCCCATGCAGTCGCCTGCAAACTTAACCTTAACACCAAGACGCTCCTCGATGGCATAGATAATCTGCTCCAATGAGTACTTGGGATCGGGATTCTTCTTGGGGCGACCCAAGTGCGACATAAGGATTACCGAACCACCTGCGGCCAACACCTTCTTGATGGTGGGTATTGCAGCACGAATACGCGTATCGTCTGTTACCTTACCCTCGGCATTGAGAGGCACGTTGAAATCAACGCGAATGATGGCACGCTTGCCAGCAAAATTGTAGTTGTCAATTGCAAACATAACTTTATATTTTAGTTAAACTTTTAGATGCGCATTTTCAGCGCAAAGTTAGCAAAAATTATTCTAAAACTACGCTTCTCACCTATATAAATATTAAGATTATAGGGCTCTAACCCAAAAAGTTTTTCTCTATGGAGCCGAACAAAATAAAATTATGGCGAAAAGTGAAGAATGTTGCACGACGTAACAAAAGTTTTCATATCTTTGTATGATGTATGGGCACACCTCCGATGAAAGGGCCAGGAACAAAGGAACAACAATATATACAAATAATACTATAAAACTATGGAAAACAACAAACTTCAGCGTGCAGCCGACAACATTCGTATTTTGGCTGCCTCGATGGTAGAAAAGGCAAAATCGGGACACCCCGGCGGAGCTATGGGTGGAGCAGATTTTATCAACGTGCTCTACACCGAGTTCTTGCGTTACGATCCCGATAACATGGCCTATCCTCACCGTGACCGCATGTTCCTCGATCCGGGACATATGTCACCGATGCTCTATGCCGTACTCTCGTTGGCAGGCAACTACTCGACCGAGGATTTGCAGTCGTTGCGCCAGTGGGGCAGCATCACCCCGGGACACCCCGAGGTGGATGTTCTGCACGGCGTGGAGAATACCTCTGGCCCTCTGGGTCAGGGTCACGCTATGGCTCTTGGTGCTGCTATTGCTGAGCGTTTTATGGTTGCTCGCTTTGGCGAGTGGATGGCTCATAAGACCTACGCCTTTATCTCTGACGGTGCTGTGCAGGAGGAGATTTCGCAGGGTGTTGGCCGCGTTGCCGGACACCTCGGCCTCTCGAACCTTATCATGTACTACGACTCGAACAACATCCAGCTCTCGACAAAGTGCGACGAGGTAGATACCGAGGATATCGAGATGAAGTATCGCGCATGGAATTGGAATGTAATCACCGTGAATGGCCAATCTATCGACGAGATTCGCGCTGCGTTGAAGGCTGCTAATGCCGAGACCGAGCGACCCACACTTATCGTCGGCAAGACGATTATGGGCTATGGCGCACGCAAGGCTGATGGCACAAGCTTCGAGAATCAGGTATCGACACACGGTCAGCCACTTACGGCTGCCGGCGCAGATATTGCGGCCACCATCAAGAACCTCGGTGGTAACCCCGACGAGCCATTTGCAGTATTCGAGGAGTCTAAGGAGGTCTATGCAGCTCGTCGTGAGGAGCTTCGTGCTTGGGCTAAGCAGATGCAGGCTACGGAGGCAGCATGGCGCAAGGAGAACCCCGCCCTCGCCGAGAAGATGGACTCGTTCTACTCGGGCAAGCTTCCCGAGATTGACTACTCGGCAATCGAGCTCAAACCCGATCAGGCTACTCGTGCCGCCTCGGCAACGATGCTCGGCTACTTCGCAGAACATGTTGAGAATATGGTCGTTGCATCGGCCGACCTCTCTAACTCGGATAAGACCGACGGCTTCCTCAAAAAGAGTAAGGCCTTCACCAAGGGTGACTTCTCGGGTAACTTCTTCCAAGCGGGTGTTGCCGAGCTTACGATGGCCTGTGTGATGAATGGTATGGCACTTCACGGCGGCATCATCCCCGCGTGCGGTACATTCTTCGTCTTCTCGGACTATATGAAGCCTGCGGTGCGTCTCTCGGCACTTATGGAGAAGCACGTTATCTATATCTGGACACACGACTCATTCCGCGTGGGTGAGGATGGCCCTACTCATGAGCCCGTAGAGCATGAGGCACAGATTCGCCTTATGGAGCACCTTCACAACCACTCTGGCGAGCGTTCTATGCTCGTTCTGCGCCCCGCCGACTCGGAGGAGACCGTGGCTGCATGGAAGATGGCCTTGGAGGAGAAACGCCCCGTTGCCCTTATCCTTTCGCGCCAGAATATCAAGTCGTTGCCCGCCCTGTCGGGTGCATCGCGCCGCGAGGAGGCTATGCAGGCCGAGCGTGGCGGCTATGTGGTGTTGGAGGCTCCCGATGCTAAGGCTACGCTTATCGCCACCGGCTCGGAGGTATCGACACTCGTTGAGGGCGCAGAGCTCTTGGCGGCAGAGGGCATCGCTACACGCGTGGTATCAATCCCGAGCGAGGGTCTGTTCCGCGACCAGCCCAAGGAGTATCAGGCAGCAGTGCTCGGCACACTACCCCGCTACGGCATGACCTCGGGTCTCTCGCTCAACCTCGCGGGCTTGGTCGGCGAGGGAGGCTTTATCCACGGCTTCGACCACTTCGGCTACTCGGCCCCCTTCAAGGTTCTTGACGAGAAGTTCGGCTACAACGGCAAGACCGTTGCCGAGGAGGTTAAGGCTATGTTAAAGTAGCGCATAACCGTACCCGAGCCTTGGAGCGATAATCCTCGGCCGTGATAAATGGGGATGACAAATTTACTTTTTAGTCATCCCCATTTTTTGTTTTGTTTGGGGGAGAATGGGTTATATGGGTAAGTCGGAGGCCAAGCG
>JAZNDK010000054.1:0-24427 GCA_045588005.1 Alistipes sp.
CATACCCTCGGTCCAACCCTTGATAACACCATTCAAAGGGAATGAGATAGACTCGCCACGCTCGTAGCTCGAATCGAAGATCTTACCCTCGCGAGTCTTACCCTCGTAGTTTACCTCAACGATGCTGTTGTCAGTGGTTGCCTGAGCACCTGTACCCTCACGATCGATACGGTAGAGAAGGCCCGACTCACTCTTAATGACACCCTCCATCTTCTCGATGTCGGCGAGCCACTTCTCCGAAGCCTCGGCATTGGCCTTCAACGCCTTCTCACGCTCGGCCATAGCCTTCTCCTGCTGCTTAGCCGAGAAGTCCATGAACACCTGACGCATCTGGTCGCTACTTAGCAACATAAGCGAGTCAATGTCGGCCTCAGACTCGAGCTTGCATGCATCGTTAAGAGCACGAGAGAGGCTCTTCATGTGAATATCGATGTCGAAGCTCTTGAGCCATGCACCCATATTCTTACCGATCATTTCAGATACATCCTCACGAGTGAACTCCTCGTCGTAGAGCACAGGAAGTGCAGGAAGCGTATCCGGGCAGTCGCTATGGAGGTTATCCTGAAGACGCTTTGCATTCATATAGGGCATCATACGCGAGTACTGGAAGTGTGTCATGCGCTCGCGAAGCTGCGAGAGCTCCTCGCCCTCCAAGTCGCCATTCTTGTAGAAATCCTTGATAGACTTCTCAACAATGGCCTTGTCGAGGTTGATATCGCCCATACCGAAGTTAAGGTTAAAACCAAGGTCGGCACCAAAAGCATAAGAGAGAGTGTCAATCTCGCCCTTGCCAAGACCCACGCTACTGCATGCGGTCATCGAAAGCATTGCAGCCACAGCTGCACAAATAATAGATAATCTTTTCATCTTTTTAGTTTTATGTTACAAATTGTCTAATTATCAATATTTTAGCCTATTTCTGCCAACGCTGTGTAAAACTACGCAACGGTCTGATGAGCATATCGGGCAGAAATCGACAAATGGGAATGAAGAGGCGGAACCACCAATCGGGAACGACAACTCTTCGACCTCGGAACATGGCGTTCAGGGCGCGACGAGCACAATTCTCGGGTGACATTAGAACACCCCACTTAACGCCGAACTTCTGCAACCCCTTAGATAGACCATAGAGGTCGGTAGCAATACCCGCAGGGCATATGGCCGTGACACTCACACCCGTACCGCGGAGCTCCTTGGCAAAGGCGTGCGAGAAGCTCTTGACGTAAGCCTTACTTGCGCTATACGAGGCCAAACCTGGGAATGGCATCCATATCGAGTAGGATGACATATTGAGCAGGCGGCCCTTACCTCTGCGGCGCATATCCTCGCCATATAGACGACACATAAGCGTCAGCGAGAGGTCGTGGAGCAAGATGATACGTTCTAAACGCTCGACAGGTGTATTTAGTATATCGCAGAAAGAGAAGATACCGGCGTTATTTATTACCACATCGAAGACAATACCCTGCTCGGTAGTCCATTGATGAAGCTCGTACACAGCATCTGTAGTGGCCAAATCGACGACCTTAGCCTCGCAACGAACGCTATGCTTGTGGGCAATGATTGATGCCTCGCGCTCGATATCCTCGAGTATATCGACCAAGAGAAGATTGTAGCCCAACATAGCCAAACGCTCGGCATACTGTCGGCCAATACCCAGCGCCGCACCCGTAACCAAAGCCCATGCCGAGCCACGACGTACCTCTCCGAGATTTCGCTTACAACACATCGCCTACTTAATCTTGTTTATCTCGCGCCACAATCTATCGGGGATGTGCTCCTTGCAGTTGTGACAGCACTGCATATCTACCGAGTACATACGCGCCATGCAGTAGTCGCGATGGTCACATCCGCTACGCGTAGCCATATCTCCTGCTTTGAGCTTATTGACAAAGGCGGGGTCATTGACCAAAGCACGAGCCATCTGCACAAGCTCGAAGCCCTCGTCAAGCACTCGCTCGATACCCTCGCGCGACACCAGACCACCGACATATACCAACGGGCCCTTCAACGCCTGGCGGAACTTCTTGGCATTCTCCAAGAAGTAGCACTCCTCGAAGTCGTACTGCTTGATAAGCCACTGGCCGGCAAGCGTAATCACAATCTTCTGTAACCACTCGTTCCAACCCATATAGTAGCCCATGGTCTTTGTCGGGATACGGCCACGCATTACGGCCATAGGGGCCTTAGAGACAAAGCCCGACGAGAGGACTATGCCATCGACACCAAAACTCTCGATACGCTTGGCTATCTCGATAGACTCGGGAATCTGAATGCCGCTCTTAAAGCCGTCCTCCATATTGTGCTTGACAAGAACACCCATGCCTCGCTTACGCGCAACGGCAAGGACCTCCTCCAAACACATATCCATAAAGCGCATACGATTTTCGAGCGAGCCGCCATACTCGTCGCGACGATGGTTGGTATAGGGCGAGAGGAACTGCGAGATAAGGTATCCGTGACCCGCATGCACCTCCACAGAGTCGAAGCCTGCGTTATAGGCCACCTCGACAGCCTTGCCGAAGTCCTTGGCAAACTCTACTACCTCGCGCTTAGTCATGCGACGGTGGAACGTAGGCGAATAGAGGTTAAAGCCATTAGAGGCCGAGACAGGGAAGCTTCCCGCAGTGCTCCAATGGGTCATATTACCGCAGTGGCCGAGCTGAATACCCACGGCTGCACCCTCGTTGTGTACTGCATCAGTGAGGTCGCGCAGCGGAGCTACAATCTCGTCGCGTAGCCATAGTTGCTTGTTGAACGAGATACCGCTACGGTTTACCGAGGCATAGGCCACAGTAGTCATACCCACACCACCACGAGCAACGCTCACGTGGTAATCTTTAAGAGCCTTTGTCGGGGCAAAATCCTTACCCATAGACTCAAAAGCCGCCGAGCGTATCACGCGGTTACGCAGTGTCACGCTACCCAGCTTATAGGGCGTGAAGAGCTTCGAGTCTTCAAGATTCTTCATTTTCTCCATTGTATGTGTAGTTTTATTCTCTGCTAATAGATAAAGGGTATTATGCGCTTACGGCCAAGTGAGGTGAACTCCTTGCCAAACTCCCTCTCGTAGCGCTTGTAGAGCGAAGCGGAGCGAGGGCCTAAGTTTGCGAATGTCCACCATGCAAAGACCAATCCTGCCCACGACCACGAAGCTATGGCAAAGCCCACCCACTCCATAAACTCACCGAAGTAGTTGGCCGACGATACGAATCTAAACATACCTCCCTTGGGTATATAATGCTTAGTGTCGCCCTCCTTGCGCAGGTGGCGTATAATGTAGTCCGAATGCAAGTTTGTGATAAAGCCAAAGAGAAATACCGCCACACCGATATAGATGTAGGGTTTCGACATCCAACCGTCGTAGTAGCCCATATCGGGTGCATAGTAGAATATCCAGCCACCCTGCATCAATGCGTTTAACGTATTAAAAATCATACCCATAAGCACAATACCGATAGGCATCTTCGAACGACCACGCAGAAGCATTGGGAAGATAAACGACCTCTGAAAGTAGTGCAACTCGAAAACGAGGAAGAGAACAAGAGGTGCAACCTCGAACTTAGCCTCCGAGAGCCACCACAGAGCCGCCATGGCAAAAAATACAGGAGACTCCATAAGCACCCATCCCACCTTGTTTGGCACGGGGAAACCGAACTTGGGATTGAAGAGGTAGCCATAGCCGGCCTCGACAAAGTAGAGGGCGACAAAGACAACAAGGGCCACAACGGCCATAACCACCAGAAAGATATTGTAACTCTCCAACGAAATCAACTCAGTAAACATAACTCTAATATTTTCGCTTTATCTTGCCAATATGGCGCATAACATCGTTCTGTTACACTTAAAAGCATATAATCGCGCAAAGTTACTATTTTTTCGGGAGATAACGACTCTATCTCAACATTTTTTACTTTTACGACAAAAAATTATCCGTTATGGATAGACCACAACGGATAATTAAGCTTAATTATATGGTTGTTTACTCCACATAAAAGGCCTTCGACGCATCGCGAGCAGGAGCCTCGGGAGCATCCCCTGCGGGATAACCAAAGGCGATAGCCATAAGCAACTTATAACCCTCAGGTAGCTGCAAACGCTCCAAATAGGGTTTCGCTGCATCCGACGTCATCACAGGTACAACACTGCCCAAACAGCACGAGCCGATACCCATAGACCATGCCGAGAGCATCATATTCTCCGACAGAAGACCACAGTCATACTCGCCACTATAGCTCTGCTCGGGGCAGGCGATAAAGGCTACGGTAGGCGCATTGCGGAAGAAGTTGCGGAAGTTGGGCTGCTTCTTAAGCTGGGGCATCTGCTCCACGGCGATAGCCGTAACGCCATCGATAAACTCCTTGGAATCGACAACGCGCACTGCCCATGTCTGCTTATTCATGGCATTTGGTGCGTAGATACCGCACTCCAAGACCTTAGCCATCTGCTCACGGCATACAGGCTCATCCTTATAGTCGCGTATCGAACGACGCGAAAGGATATTCTCAACGACGACATCCTCCTTAGCGCAACACCTCTTCGCATCGTTACCACACTCTCCACAGCAACCAACCGTAAGAAGAGCGACGAGCATAGCTCCAAATAGTGATAAAATCCTCATAACTACAATGTTTTAATCTGTTTACCGTTCAAGACAATATCTCGTATTATCGGAGTCTGGTGCGCATAGGGCATATATGCCAACGAGGGCAGAGGCTTCGTGGTGTAGAAGTTAGCCACCTTACCACGTGTGATAGAGCCGTAATCGCGGCTCTCGCCCATAGCTGCGGCACTATTGAGCGTCGCGGCATTCAGAGCCTCCGCAGGGGTCATCTTCATCTTAATCGAGGCTAACGACACCACGAAACGCATATTTCCCGAGGGTGCTGTACCCGGATTAAAGTCCGAAGCGAGAGCTACGGCCAATCCCGAGTCGATCATCTTGCGCGCAGGAGGATAGCCAATACCGAGGAAGAAGGCACAACCGGGCAACATCGTAGGCATGGTCTTAGTTCCACGCAACGCCTCGACCTGCTCGTCGCCCATAGACTCCAAGTGATCGACCGACAACGCACCATGCTCCACACCTACCTCAACACCTCCCGACACAGCCAACTCGTTGGCATGAATCTTGGCTCTGAGGCCATACTTTGCCCCCGTCTCGATAATCTTGGCCGTCTCCTCGACAGTAAAGAAGCCTCTGTCGCAGAATACATCTACGAAATCGGCAAGACCCTCCTTGGCAACCGCAGGAATCATATCGCGACATACATGCTCGACATAATCGGCCTGACGACCCTTATATGCACGACCTACGGCATGAGCACCAAGGAACGTAGCACGCACAGCGATAGGAGCACTCTCTCTGATACGACGGATGACACGCAAAATTTTGAGCTCGTCTTCCAACGTGAGACCATAACCCGATTTAATCTCGACAAGACCTGTACCCATCGCCATAATCTCATCGACACGCTCCATAGCCTGACGATAGAGCTCCTCCTCGGTCGTATCGTGCAATCTGTCTGCCGAGTTGAGAATACCGCCACCACGCTTGGCTATCTCCTCGTACGAGAGACCGTTGATCTTATCCAAGAACTCCTGCTCACGGCTACCGGCATAGACGATATGTGTATGCGAGTCGCAGAACGAGGGGAAGAGCCACCCGCCACGAGCATCGAGGAGCTCGCACCCCTCGACCTCGGGCATGGTATCCATTGTGCCATAATCGACAATGCGGCCATCACGCGCAAGCAACCACGCATTCTCCAACGTGCCTATCGAGGCCATATCACGACCCTCGACACGCTCCCTGCCGCTCTCGTCGATACCGACAATACAACCTATATTTTTAACGAGCAAGCTCATACTCCTTCAAGAATTTTACCGACGTAGCGATATGCGGATACATAACCGTATCGTCAGCCACGAAGGGCACAACCTTACGATAAGCCTCGAACATAGCCTCTACCGACTGCGACGAGCGCAAGGGACGACGGAACTCCAAGGCCTGAGCCGAGTTCATAAGCTCGATAGCCAAGACACGCTCCGTGTTCTCAACCACGCGCCACAACTTGGTTGCGGCATTCGAGCCCATGCTCACATGATCCTCCTGACCCTGCGACGAGGGAATAGAGTCGCACGATGCGGGCCAGCACAAGCCCTTAGACTGGCTCACAATCGAAGCTGCCGTATATTGCGGAATCATAAAGCCTGAGTTAAGACCCGGGTTGGCAACGAGGAAGTTGGGTAGCTCTCGCGCACCCGAGATAAGCTTGTAGGTACGACGCTCCGAGATATTTCCAAGCTCGGCAACGGCGATAGCTAAGAAATCCATAGCCACAGCGATAGGCTGGCCGTGGAAGTTACCGGCCGAGATTACCTCGTCGCTATCGGGGAAGATAGTGGGATTATCGGTAGCCGAGTTAATCTCGGTCTCCAAAACAGTAGCTACATAGGCGATAGTATCCTTCGACGCGCCATGCACCTGAGGAATACAGCGGAACGAGTAGGGATCCTGAACATGCTTCTTAGCACGTGCGCCAATCTGGCTGCCTGCCAAAATCTCGCGGAAGTTACGCGCCGTCTCAATCTGTCCGTTGTGGGGGCGAATGGCGTGTACATTGTGTTCGAAGGGCTCCATACGACCATCGAAGGCGTCGAGCGACATCGCGCCGATGTGGTCAGCCCAACGGCTCAGACGCTGCGCGTTAATCAACGAATATACACCATAGGCCGACATAAACTGTGTGCCGTTAAGCAGCGCAAGGCCCTCCTTCGAGCAGAGTGTGATAGGCTCCCAACCCATCTTCTCCATCATCACGCGACCCTCGACAACCTCGCCATCAATCTCGACATGGCCAAGACCCAAAAGGGGTAAGCACATATGCGCCAAAGGCGACAAGTCACCCGAAGCACCCAACGAGCCCTGCTCATAGACTACGGGGATGATGTTGTTATTCCACATCTCGACAAGTCGCTCGACGGTGATAAGCTGAACGCCCGAGTGGCCATACGAGAGTGACTGTATTTTGAGAAGAATCATCAGTCGTGCAATATCGCTCGGCACACGCTGACCCGTACCGCAGGCGTGTGACATCATCAGGTTCTTCTGCAACTGCGACAAGCCCTCCTCCTCAACAGAGATGTTGCACAACGAGCCAAAGCCCGTAGTGACGCCATAGATGGGGCGACCAACAGTCTTGGTCTTTTGATCGAGATACTCTCGGCAGTGGTTGATACGCGCCTTAGCATCGTCGCTAAGAGCGAGTTTGTAGCCCTTGGTGAGAATCTCCTCAACGCGGGCGATAGTAAGCCTTTCGGCACTGATATAATGAATCATTGTTCTTCGATTTTAATGTTCTTTACTACTTATTCTCAGCAAATACTCTATCGATAAGAGCCTTATCCGCAAGGTTAGGAAGTGTAACTTTTAGCAGAGGTGTACGCTCCATCTCGCGTTTAATGGCGAACATAGCACCCTCGTTACGAGCCCAGCTACGACGTGCAATACCGTTGTTTACATCCCAAAGCAACATCTCCTCGATGTGGCGAGCCGAATCCTCCGAGCCATCGATAACCATACCGAAACCTCCGTTCATACCCTCGCCCCAGCCTACGCCGCCGCCATTATGGATAGATACCCATGTAGCACCACGGAACGAGTCGCCAATAACGTTGTGCACAGCCATATCGGCACAGAACTGCGAGCCGTCGTAGATATTCGAGGTCTCGCGATAGGGCGAGTCGGTACCCGACACGTCATGGTGGTCGCGACCAAGCACGATGGGAGCGGAAATCTCGCCACGTGCAATAGCCTCGTTAAATGCTAAGGCAATGCGTGTACGACCCTCCGAGTCGGCATAGAGGATGCGCGCCTGCGAGCCTACGACGAGCTTATTCTGCTTCGCCTCACGAATCCAATGGAGGTTATCTTCGAGCTGACCCTGAATCTCGGCAGGGGCCTCTTTAAGCATCTGCTCCAAGACCTCGGCTGCTATGCGGTCGCTCTTCTCGAGATCCTCCTCCTTGCCCGAGGTACATACTCAACGGAAGGGTCCAAAGCCATAGTCGAAGAACATCGGGCCCATGATATCCTGAACATACGACGGATAGCGGAACTTACCATTTTCAGCCATGATATCTGCACCTGCACGCGACGACTCCAATAGGAAGGCATTGCCATAGTCGAAGAAGTACATGCCGCGTGCCGTGAGCTTATTCACAGCAGCCACATGGCGACGCAACGACTCTCTGACGCACTCGTGGAAACGCTCAGGCTCCTCGGCCATCATACGGTTAGACTCCTCGTACGAGTAGCCAACGGGATAGTAGCCTCCGGCCCAAGGATTATGTAGCGATGTCTGATCCGAACCCAAATCGACGTTGATATCCTCCTCGGCAAGACGCTCCCACAAATCTACAACGTTGCCTACATAAGCGAACGAGATAACCTCCTTATTCTCGACAGCCTGACGCACGCGAGGGATAAGCTCGTCGAGCGACGAGTAGAGCTCATCGACCCAACCCTGCTTATGACGCTTCTCGGCAGCTGCAATATTCACCTCGGCAGTGATGCTCACCACGCCCGAGATATTTCCCGCCTTGGGCTGAGCACCCGACATACCGCCAAGACCTGCCGTAACGAACAACATGCCGCGCAAATCCTTCTGTCCGGGCTTCATACGCTTGCGTGCTGCATTCATCACGGTAATAGTTGTACCATGCACGATACCCTGCGGGCCGATATACATATACGAGCCTGCCGTCATCTGGCCATACTGCGATACACCCATAGCGTTGAAACGCTCCCAATCATCCTGCGACGAGTGGTTGGGGATAACCATACCATTGGTGACAATCACTCGCGGCGCATCCTTATGCGAGGGGAACAAACCGAGGGGATGACCCGAGTACATGACAAGGGTCTGCTCGTCGGTCATCTCCGCAAGATACTTCATAGCCAAGCGATACTGCGCCCAATTCTGGAACACCGCACCGTTACCACCATAGGTAATAAGCTCGTGGGGGTGCTGCGCAACAGCCTTATCCAAGTTGTTCTGAATCATGAGCATAATAGCTGCTGCCTGACGCGAACGTGCCGGATAGTCGTCTATCGAACGAGCATACATCTCATACTCGGGGCGCAGACGATACATGTAGATACGGCCATAGGTTTTGAGCTCCTCCAAAAACTCGGGAGCAAGCTCCGCGTGATGTTTCTCTGGAAAGTAACGCAGCGCGTTAGCCAAGGCGAGCTTCTTCTCCTCGTCAGTAAGTATATCCTTACGCTTCGGGGCGTGGTTTGCCGTGGGGTCGTATGCCCTCTTTGCAGGCAGTGGGTCGGGAATACCGGCCAATATATCTCTTTGAAAATCTGTCATAATCTTAATTGTTTTAGCTCATTGATTAGTTAATCTTACTCTCTACAACAGCCAAAATCTCGCGCTCGGCCTCCTGCGCCTGACGCTGAATCTCCTCAGCCTCGGCAACCAAAGCATCGGCTACAGCACGATCCTTCAAGCCTGCTGCGTTAATCTTAACATTGAGGCATGCACCCATAACTGCCGAGCGAGCAGCCAAAGCACCTACACCTGCGTCAGATACCGAGTTGGGATTACCCTCCTCGGCCATAGCACGAACAACATCGAAGGCCTTGAACGCCGCCTTCATCGTACGCAAAGGCACCTGTGTAGCGTAGAGCGTAGCCACCTCCATAGCCTCGGCGCGAGCAGCCTTCTCCTCGTCGGTAGATTTGGGCATTGCGAAGACATCCATAATCTTGTTGAATGCAGCGGTATCCTCATCAACCAAGTACAAGAGTTCGTTCATTACAGCCATGCCGTTATCAGCCCAATTCGAGAAGTACTCCCACTTATCATCCCAGCCTGCCTTATGCGACGAGAGGTTGGCAACCATCGTACCCAAAGCGGCTGCCAAAGCACCCATATATGCCGAGATAGAGCCACCACCCGGAGCGGGAGACTCGCTTGCTGTCTCCTCGGCAAAGCCTGTGCAGGTCATATCAACAAGACGCTTAACGCCCTTCTGCTCCTCGGCCTCCAAGATATACTCAATAACCTTCTCCTCGGGCTTGAACTCTTTGAGGTTCGAGAGACCCATCGATTCGATAGCAATACGCACCAACTCTCTCTCGGGAAGACCCGTCGAGCGATTCTGCTTGCGCAGGAAGTGACGACCTGCATCTACCAACGTGCTCTTAGGAACAAGACCTACAATCTCGGCTCCCGTAACCCTCACACCGCGAGCATCGGCAGCACGGCATACCTCGTCAAAGGCGGCATGGAGAGGTGTAACCGCAAGGTTAGTCATATTCATCGACACCTGAGCGATGCCATACTCCTCGATAAACCAACCGATAGCCTTACAAGCCTTCAACGTGCCGGGCTTCATCACGGGGTTACCCTTCTCATCCTTAACAATCTTGCCTGTGATGGGATTACCCTCGCGCATGGGGCGGCCCTTCTCTCTAACATCGAAGGCAATAGCGTTGGCACGACGTGTAGATGTTGTATTGAGGTTGTAGTTTACAGCAACAAGGAAGTCGCGAGCACCTACGGCCGTAGCACCTGTGCGTGCAACACCCTCGTCGAAGGGGCGAGCACCAAAGTCGGGCTGAGCACCCTCCTTAGTCATCTTCTCGGGCAACGCCTCGTACTCGCCGGCACGGCATACAGCCAAGTTGCGACGCTCGGGCGTAAAGGCAGCAGCCTCGTAGCAGTATGTGGGTACGCCAAGCTCCTCGGAGATACGCTTAGCAAGAGCGCGTGCAAGCTCGGCACACTCCTCCAACGTGATGCCCGAAACGGGGATAAGAGGACAAACGTCGCAAGCACCCATACGGGGGTGTGCTCCCTTGTGCTGACGCATATCGATAAGCTCGGTAGCACGCTTGATAGCTGCAACAGCCGTATTGCATACTGCCTCGGGCTCGCCTACGAAGGTAACAACCGTACGGTTGGTAGCCTCACCAGGATCAACGTCTAAGAGCTTAACACCCTTCGAGGCCTCTATAACGCCGGTAATCTGCTTGATAACATCCATGTTGCGGCCCTCAGAGAAGTTGGGCACGCACTCGATAATCCTTTTCTGCATAGTTCTATAATAGTTTTAAGTTTTATGTTTATAATTCATAATCCACATCAACCCTCTGCTCGCGACACTCCTTGCAGTAGTCGCTGATAACAACATGCAACGGATGCACCTTGTAGGCCTCCATAGCCTCCCACGAGGTAAAGTCGGCGGTGAGCACAGCATCGAACGAGGATGCTGTCTCCTTGACATTGACACCCACCTCGGCACGCAACAAACCATCAATCTTACCATTAAGGGTCTCCAAACGGCTCTTCATCTCCTCGGCAACGCTCTTGGGGCTCTGCTCCAAATCGCGGCGGAACTTCCACATTACGATATGACGTATCATACTTTTAAGGTTGTTTAGGTTCTGTTATATGTTAATCATACAAATATACGAATATTTTTTGGAACACACCCCCAATATCTCCGCATTTTTACTTTACACGAATGATATTTATACCATCCCTGATAGGTACTATCACATTATCCACCCTCGCATCCTTCCTGACGCGACGGTTAAACTCGACAATAGCCTCGGTATGGCGGTCGTTATGAGCAATAGGCTCGGCAACCTTGCCGTACCACAAGATATTGTCGGCCAAAAGTATAGAGCCCGAACGGAGATACCCTCCATCCATCAACATATCGTAATATGCGGGGTACTCCCTCTTATCGCCATCGATAAAGACCATGTCGTAACACTCGCCGAGACGGGGCACTACATCCAATGCCGAACCTACATGCTGGCGTATGCGGTGGCCATACTCCGACGCCTCGAAATACTTAGCCGCCATATCCTCCAACTCGTCATCCACCTCGATAGTATCCAGATAGGCCCCATCCTCCAAGCCTCGCGCTATGCTCAGTGCCGAGTAGCCCGTGAAAGTGCCTATCTCCAGCACCCTGCTCGGACGCATCATACGCACAAGCATCTCGAGAAGCTTCCCCTGCAAGTGGCCAGATATCATTCGTGGGTTTATCACACGCAGATATGTCTCGCGTTCGAGGCGGTGCATAAGCTCCTCCTCGGGCTTGGTGTTATCCAAGATATATTGCTCCAACTTATCCATTATCACTATAATTTATCAATTATCGGTAAATCAGCTGCGAGAGCGAGCCTAACGACTCCTCGGCAACATCGCGCATCTGCTCGGCCGAGATTGCCATAACCTTACGATAGGCCTCCTCCAACGTATCTATATCCTTATAGAGCAAGAAGCTCTTGCCTGCGCCCAACATATAACCCTCATTCGACTCCATGGCGATTGCCATCTGCGACACAAACTGTCGCTTGGCAATAGCCAAACGGCGCGGCGAAATTGTCTCTCTGCGCAACTTATCCACCTCCTCGCCGATAAGTTCGATACACTGCTCGGCGTTGCAGTGGTCCGACGAGAAGTATATGCCCACGATGCCACAATCGGAGTACGGCGTATATGTAGCCTCGACGTTATACGACAGACCGTAACGCTCTCTCAACGTGAGGTTGAGTAGTGAGTTTGCCGAGGGACCACCTAAGATATTTATAAGCAGTGCAAGGGGCAATCGCCGCTCATCGCCTATGCCATAGCCACGTGTACCGATAATACCATGGGTCTGGTGTGTGCGGCGCATCTTATCAATCACAAAGGGTTGGTACGCCTCGGGTGCGATACGCCGATAACTGCGTTGCGAAGGGGCAATACTGCCCAAATAACGCTCAGCAACTGCACGGGCGGTAGCCACCGAGAAGTTACCTATCGAGGAGAAGACCATCTGATCGGTGGTATAACACCTATCGACAAAACGGCGCAACTCGTCGGTAGAAAAATGGGCTATCGAACTCTTCGAGCCGAGGATATTGTGCCCCAACTCCGAGCCTCTAAATATGAGGTCCTCGAAATCGTCATATATGCGCTCCGAGGGCGAATCCTTATATGTGTTTATCTCGTCGGCGATGACTTCGCGCTCCTTCGCAAGCTCCCTCTCAGGGAAGGTCGAGGAGAAGATAACGTCGGCGATAAGCTCGACAGCATGCGAGAAATCGCGCCTTAACACCGTGGCGTGAAGCGTTGTATCCTCCTTCGTGGTGTAGGCATTAAGCTCGCCACCGAGGTTCTCCAAACGGCAATTCACCTGATAGGCTCTGCGGCGTTTTGTCCCCTTGAAGAGGGCATGCTCCACAAAGTGGGCTATGCCATACTCATCGCTAAGCTCATCTCGGCAACCGGCATTCACAACAAGAGCACAGTGCGAAACGCCACTGCGCACCTGACGATGAATACCTCGTATGCCGTTACCGAGTTCGTATGTTTCAAACTCTCTCATTGTGTCTCTTTAAGAATTGGCCCGTGTAGCTCGCCTCGCACGCCTCAACATCCTCGGGTGTGCCCGCTACAACCACATATCCACCACCATCACCCGCCTCGGGACCGAGGTCGATGACCCAATCTGCACACTTTATGACCTCCATGTTGTGCTCCACGACCACCACCGTATGACCCCGCTCGATAAGTGCATCGAAGGCTCCAAGTAGGCGACCTATATCGTGGAAGTGAAGACCCGTAGTAGGCTCATCGAAGATAAACATCAGTTTGTCGGCCGAACGCTCCTTAACGAGGTATGACGCGAGCTTCACACGCTGCGACTCGCCACCCGATAGTGTCGAGGAGCTCTGTCCAAGCTTGACATATCCCAAGCCTACCTGCTGCAAGGGGCGTATGCGCTCGACAATACGTCGGCAGAGCAGATTACCCTCCTCAGCCGAGAAGAAGTCGATAGCCTCGTCCACCGACATCTCGAGCACATCGTAGATCGACTTATCGCGATACTTAACCTCCAAAATCTCGGGCTTGAAACGCTTACCGCCACACGCCTCGCATTGAAGCTCGACATCGGCCATAAACTGCATACTCACCTTGATAACGCCCTCGCCCTCACACTCCTCGCAGCGGCCACCGGGCATATTGAACGAGAAGGCCGTAGCCGCTATTCCCGTATGCTTGGCATATGGCTGCTCGGCATATAGACGACGTATCTCGTCGTAGGCTTTGAGATAGGTCACAGGGTTGGAGCGCGTAGATTTTCCGATGGGCGACTGCGAGACCATCTCGACACCCTGCAAAAGGGCTATATCACCCGCCGTGGAGTCATGATCGCCCGGAGTAAGTGTTGTCTCAGCGAGTTTGCGACGCAACGCCGGATAGAGTATATCGTCGGCCAGAGATGACTTTCCCGAGCCCGATACACCTGTGATACAGGTGAGCACGCCGAGCGGTATCTCGACATCAATATTTTTGAGGTTATTGTGGCGTGCGCCACAAATCTTTATAGCTCCGGCACGCGCCCTGCGACGCTCCGGAATAGCTATGCTGCGACGTCGCGATAGGTAGTCCGCAGTGAGCGAGCCTGTGGCCGACTCGATATGCTCTGCATCGCCACTATATACCACCTCGCCACCACCTATGCCCGCCTCGGGGCCCATATCCACAATCCAGTCGGCAGCACGGATAACCTCCTCCTCATGCTCGACGACAATCACCGTATTATCCAAATCGCGCAGCTGTTTAAGTACCCCGATAAGTCGATGGGTATCTCTCGGATGAAGACCTATGCTCGGCTCGTCGAGGATATACATCGAGCCTACGAGGTTGCTACCAAGCGATGTTGATAGGTTTATGCGCTGCGACTCGCCACCCGAGAGCGTTGCCGAAAGACGATCGAGCGTAAGGTAGTGCAGACCCACATCGGCAAGGTAGCCGAGGCGGTTGCGTATCTCTTTAAGCACACGTTCCGCGGTCTTGGCCGCATACTCATCGAGTTGCAGACGATCGAAGAACGCGATAAGCTCACCCACGGTCATCTGCACCAACTCCGCGATATTTTTGCCGCCAACCTTAACATAGAGAGCCTCGGGGCGCAGCCTTCGCCCGCCACACTCGGGGCAGGTGGTCTTACCCATATATCGGGCCTTCAAGACGCGGTACTGCACCTTATGTCGCTGCGTATCTACATAGGCGAAGAAGTCGTCGATACCGTGGAAGTACTCCGTGCCGTGCCACAGCATACCACGCTCGACATCCGTGAGTGCATAGTAGGGGGTATGTATCGGAAAGCCACACTGCGACGAGCCAAGAATAAGTTCGTTGCGCCAACGGCCCATGGTAGCTCCGTTCCAACAGGCAACAGCACCATCGTAGATACTCTTTGACTTGTCGGGCACGACCAGATTTTCGTCTATACCCACAATCTTACCATAGCCCTCGCACACGGGACATGCGCCAATAGGGTTGTTAAACGAGAAGAGATGCTCGGTAGGTCGCTCGAAGGTCATACCCTCCTCCTCGAAGCGATTCGAGAGAGTCTCCACGCTATCACCGATAACGAGGTGCATCATGCCCGAGCCATAGCCCATAGCACGCGCCACCGAGTCCGAGAGGCGCGAAACGGTATCCTGTTCGTGGCTCACAACCACTCTATCGACCACAATCATCACATCGTCGATGCGAAGCTTATCGTCGATAAGCGGCATAAACTCCTCGACACGCATTATCTCGCCACGGTATCTCACACGACCGATACCATCCTCAACGAGTGTCAGCATACGCTCAACAATACTCTCGGAGTGTTTAAGCAGCAACGGAGCAGCTATAACCACCCTACTATCATCCCCCAATTCGAGGATGCGCCGAACTACATCATCGACCTCGTAGCAACGAATCTCGCGGCCTGTGGTTGGCGAGTAGGTGACACCGACACGCGCAAAGAGTAGCTTCAGATAGTCGTATATCTCGGTTGTAGTACCCACCGTAGAGCGCGGATTACGCGATATAACCCTCTGCTCGATAGCTATCGCAGGGGCTACACCCTCGATACTCTCGACATCGGGCTTCTCGACACGCCCGAGAAACTGTCGAGCATAGGCCGAAAGGCTCTCGACATAGCGTCGCTGACCCTCGGCAAAGATTGTATCGAAGGCCAACGTCGATTTTCCCGAGCCCGAGAGACCGGTAACCACAACGAGTTTGGAGTGCGGAATATCCACATCCACACTTTTGAGGTTATGTACCCTCGCTCCGCGTATCTTTATCTTGTTGTTATCCACTATGATAACCTTAAAATTTAGTAATTCTGCTACTCCAACACCTCGACAACTGCACCCTCGACCTTGTGTAAACGGCCGAGGAGCTGCTCCGACTCGCTCTCGCGTATCGAGAGGCGCATGACACAGAGGTTGTCGAACTCCTGAGCAAGCACCTTGGGCTGCATATCCTTGACGATGCGCATAACATCGTTCATCGCCACATACGAGAACTCAACCCTTATAACCACATCGACCGTACACTCTACGACCTCGCATTCGGCCAATACCTGAGCCGCAGACTCCTTATATGCGGCAATAAGCCCGGGCACACCGAGCTTCGTGCCTCCGAAGTAGCGCACAACAACGACTAAACAGTTGGTTATCTCGTTCGAAAGCAGCTGACCGAGTATCGGTTTACCCGCCGTCGAGCTCGGCTCGCCATCGTCGTTGGCGCGAAAGTGCTCGCCATGCGGGCCTAAACGCCATGCGTAGCAGTGGTGCGTAGCGTCGAACCACCTCTTTCGTAGCGCATCGAGATACTCCTTAATCTCGGACTCCGACTCCACAGGGTAGGCATAGACTAAGAACTTACTGCTCAGCTGACGGTAAGTCGTCTCGGCAGGTCGGGCAATGGTTTTATAACTATCGGCTGCCACCTCTGAGCTATTTTATCGATGTAAACATTCGCTCCCAGCGTATGCCCCCCTCATAGGGATTTACCGAAAACCATATATACGAAGCCTTACCCACGATGTGATCCTCGGGCACAAAGCCCCAGAAGCGCGAATCTAACGAGCCATGACGATTATCGCCCATCATAAAGTAGTAGTCCTGCTCGAAGGTGTAATCCGTAGCTTCCTCGCCATCTACGAGGTAAGCTCCATCACGCTCCGTGAGGGTGTGGCCCTCGTAAACCTCGATGCAGCGACCGTAGAGCGCAACATTCTCGGCCGTAAGAGCGATACTCTGGCCCGAGGCAGGAACCCACAGCGGGCCGAAATTATCGAGACTCCACTTTGTCGATGTATGCGGGATAAGACCGCTACGTATGCTGTCGCCAATCTTCACAAGGCGGTAGCGCGTAGTATCACCATAAGCTTTAAGCTCCGAGTCGCGCAGCGGTAGCTCGCCATAACCACCCACCGAGGCATCCAAGCCCATCTTCGCAGGCTTACCCGTGATGGCATTGTAATAGTAGTATTGCTTCTCGGGGATAGAGGGTTCTACCTCGCCATTGCAATAGACCTCGCCATCGATAACCTGCATCGTATCGCCAGCTACGGCCACACAACGCTTGATGTAGTTCTCCTTCTTATCCAAGGGGCGTGCAACAACCGTATATTGCTCGGCAAGGGTGGCTCTGCGCTCCGCCACGGTAGCTCCGTAGCTCTTATCGCGAAGTAGCTGATAGTAGCTCACTGCCGGCATCTCCAAGACTACGGTATCTCCCTCGGGAAAGTTAAAGACCACAACATCGCCACGTCTAACCTCGTCGGTAGCCTTCAATCGTCTGTAGTCTCGCTGCCATGCTGTCGAGAATGAGGCCTTGCGGTCGTTCATAGGCAGCGTGTTATGAACAAAGGGGAACGACAGCGGTGTCATTGGCACACGTGGGCCGTACGACAGCTTGTTTACCAAGATGTAATCACCCGCCATCAACGTACTCTCCATCGAGCCTGTGGGTATTACAAACATCTGGAACCAGTAGAGCTGTATGAGTGTGGCTACGACCACAGCAAAGAGTATGGCGTGAACCCAGCCGTAAATCCACTTATAGACCTTCGTTTGACTTTTAAGCTCGTTCCACAAAGCATAGGCCAGGACCACAGCAAACGTGAGAGCAAAGGATGACTCCCAGCGGAAGAGCAACATGTGCAGGATAACACCCACAACGAGCGCAAAAAAGGCGGCACACCACACAGCATAGATAACCCTCCACCACTGATACTTCTCGTAGAGACGATGATGCACAGCCGCGATACGGTGACCGATGTAGTAGTCGTAGATTAACGGCAGAGCCACAACAAGTGACCATACAGCACCATACCACACCGCAAAGAGCGTAACTATAAGGGCTACGATAACGGCCATAACCCATGGACTCGACATCCACGAACGGAGCGTGGCGTATATCTTCTTCAAGCTATTCATACTTCAAAATTTTTGATTAGAAGAGGTCATCCATAGTGAATAGACCGCTACGGCCATTTAGATACTCGCCCGCAACAACTGCACCCAAGGCCAGAGCCCTGCGATTGATAATCGAGTGTTTAAGCTCCAACACATCGTCGGCCGAGGTGTAGGTGATGGTATGAATACCCGGAACCATGCCCTCGCGATAGGATACTATCTCGAGTTGCTCGTTACGCTCGGGGCTACTGTTTATCCACTCGCTCTTGCGCTCCAAGCCCTCGATAATACCCTCGGCAAGGGTTATAGCCGTGCCGCTTGGGGCATCCTTCTTCCAGATATGGTGTGTCTCCTCTATTTTCACGTCGTACTCCGCATGTGGATTCATCAACTCGGCAAGACGACGGTTTAGGCGAAACATCATATTTACACCTATCGAGAAGTTCGAGGCATAGAAGAGCGCACCACCCTTTTCGACTGCAAGACGCTCCATCGTGGGGAGCTCCGCAAGCCACCCCGTAGTGCCACACACAACACGACCACCTGCCGCAAGAATCTTACCCACGTTGGCAGCAGCCGTACCGGGTGTAGTGAACTCAAAGGCTACATCGACCTTAGATATATTTTCGGCTGTAAGCTCCTCGGCATTTGCCTCGTCGATTACAAGTTCGACGCTGTGGCCTCGCTCTGCAAGGATACGCTCAATCTCGCGGCCCATCTTGCCGTGACCTATAATTGCACACTTCATAATATTCTCTCTATTGCTTAATAATTAAAACGCGGTAAAGTTACAAAAAAAATGCGCTACGACCAAAGCATAACGCATAATTCGGGGTGTTTTAGTATATGAGATCAACTAATATCTTACATCCGAAAGAAATAGTCCGCAGGCAGGAGCTCCGGCACTCGAACGCGAAAGATCCTTCGAGCGAATAATATCCTCGAACTCCTCGACCGAAAATCGACCTCTGCCAACATCGACCAAAGTGCCGACAATGGCACGCACCATGTTGCGCAAAAAGCGGTCGGCGCGTATGGTAAAACGCAGTGTCGAATCAGGCTCGACGCTCCACTCGGCACGGGTTATGTGACAGATGTTTGTCTTGTTATTGGAATTAAGTTTTGCAAACGATGTAAAGTCTTCGTATTCAAGAAGCTTTGCAGCTGCATCATTCATCTTTGCGACATCCAAATCGACCTCGAAATGCCATGCTGAAAACCTCCGAAACGGCCTCTTCTGCCGCGTTAGAAAATAGGTATATTCGCGCTGCTTTGCATCGAAGCGGGCGTGCTTATCGGCCTCCACCTCGTAGATGCGCAGAATGGCTATATCGTCGGGAAGCACCTTGTTGAGTTTGTAGGCGAGCTCGTGGCACTCTATCGCCTCTCTACTATCGAAGTGTGCCGTGTAGAACGAGGCATTTACCCCTGTATCGGTGCGCCCTGCTCCGACAATCTCGGTAGGTGTGCGTCGAAGCATCGATAGTTTCTCCTCTATCGTGCCCTGCACCGTAGGCTCGTTTGGCTGTCGCTGCCATCCACAGTATGCCGCTCCGTCGTATTGTAGCTCTATAAAGTATCGCACGTCACAATCTTTTCGACAAAGATAGTGATAAAATGGCAAATCGCATCGCGGCGGCGAAAATTTGTTTAGTGGAGGGCAATTGGCTATTCTTGGGTGAGATTCGCTTTTGGGTATTTTTTTGGTGCGAACTGCGGACTTGATGGGTTTTGTGGGTTTTGTGGGTTTTATGGGTTACATGGGTTATATATGATTATACCTATCTAACCCATCTGACCTATCTAACCCATCTGACCTATCTGACCCATCTGACCTATCTGACCTATAAATGATTGAGAGGCCGAGAATGACCCCTTTTCACGGCAAATTTGTTGTCAAAAGGTAGTAGATGCTGCACCGATAAAGAACTTGGGCTGGATGGGACATACTATGCGTATTTCCCATCCAGCCCGACGATTGAGGTGCAGCAGATGCTGCCTTTTCACAACAAATTACATGTGGATAGCACACCCCAACGCATCCTCAGCTGCCTCCATAACAGCCTCATGCATAGAGGGATGGGCATGAATGGTGCGAGCTATACGGTGTGCAGTAACACCCAAGGTCTTGGCAAGCGTAGGCTCGCCAATCATCTCGGTAACGTTGTGGCCTACGAAGTGAGCACCGAGGAGTCGCTCCTCAGCATCGAAGATAAGCTTCACGAAGCCGTCACGCTCGCCGGCCGCCGTAGCCTTGCCCGAAGCGGTATAGGGGAACTTGCCGACCTTATACTCGATGCCCTTATCGCGCACCTGCTGCTCGGTAAGGCCTACCGACGCAACCTCGGGAGAGGTGAAGATGCACGATGGGATTATTGAGTAGTCGATAGCCTCGGGATTGAGGCCGCAGATGTGCTCAACGCAGTGGATAGCCTCAGCCGAGGCAACGTGTGCCAATGCGGGGGTAGCGATGATATCGCCGATAGCATAGACCCCATCGACAGATGTTTTGTAGTGCTCATCGACCTTGATTTTATCGCGCTCAATCTCGATGCCGAGAGCTTCGAGGCCCATATCCTCGATATTCGACTTGATACCAACAGCCGAGAGTACAACATCTGCTTCGAGCGTCTGAGCACCCTTCTTACCCTCGATATCCACAACGCACTTGCCATCCTCGCGTACCGACACCTGCTTAACCGTTGTCGAGGTCATCACCGTAGCACGCAGCTTGCGGAAGGCACGCTCCATAGCCTTGGCGGTATCCTCATCCTCGAGAGGCATAATCTGGGGCATATACTCGACGATAGTCACCTTAACGCCCATCGTGGCGTAGATGTATGCAAACTCCGAGCCGATAGCTCCCGAGCCAACAACAACCATAGTCTCGGGGAGTTCGGGGAGGACAAGAGCCTCCTTCGACGAGATGATGTGCTTGCCATCGATAGGCATGAAGGGCATAACGCGGGGGCGTGCTCCTGTGGCAAGGATGATATTCTCAGCCTCGTACTCCACACCATCGACATCGACGACGTTCTTGGCTTTGAGGCTACCGAAGCCTGCCAAAACGTCGATATTGTTCTTCTTAAGGAGGAACTGAACACCCTTGTTCATGGTGGTTGCCACCATACGCTCGCGCTCCACCATCTTTGTCCAGTCGGGCTTAACCTCGCCCTCGATAGTCACGCCGAAGCTTGCCGCAGCCTTACAGTCGGCATATACCTGCGCCGAGCGCACCAACGCCTTGGTGGGTATGCAGCCCCAATTGAGGCAGACACCACCTGCATCGGCCTTCTCGACGATAGCTACGCGCTTACCACACTGAGCTGCACGAATAGCGGCTACATAACCACCCGGGCCCGAGCCGATAACAATAATATCGTATCTTTCCATTGCTGAGTTATATTACAATTACTTTACCACTTTAAGAATCTCACCCTTATCGGCAACAACGGCACGCTTCCAATTCTCGGTATAGCCGGGCTGCTCAATCTTGCCGGGGATGTCGAGGCCATTACCATTGTCGATAAAGCCATTCTCATCCTCGCCCTTAACATTACCGTCGATATACTTAACCATGAGGTACTCGTCAAGATCAACCCATGTGTCGAAGATGATATCGGCACAGCGCAACGTATAATCCGTAGCAAGCTTACGAGCCTTCTTATCCTTATGCGAGACGTTGGCAATAGTAATATCCATCTCCTTAACCTCCTCGATGATAGCATTTTCCCATGCATCGACAACCGAGCGAACATACTTACCTACGGTATTGTAACGGAGGTAAGCAAACTGAGCCACACGGTTAGTAATCCAGAACATCGAGGTATCAGAGTATTTAAGCATCGAGCCGTTACCCTCGCGGAAGCACTCGGGGACCTCGGTAGAGGTTACATATACGGGGGTTAGGGGCGATGTAGCGGCATCGTCAGTACCAAACCAGAGGATACCGACCTTGCCCGGACGAGCCTGACCAACAAGCCAAAAGCCTGTCTGCTGAGTTGCCGTAGCACGCTCGTTGCAGTACTCCACGCCATCAACCTCGAAGTACATGGGACGCCAACGGTAGGGGCAACCCTCGGCACCAGCACCAATATCGGTGGTCATATCCATCTTCGTGCCCTCGTAGTGGTCACGCATGCAATCCATGAGCTGCTTGGGTGATACCTTCGCGCGGGGCTTAACCCACAAAGGCATGCGGTTCTCCTTGTTGTGACCCATGGCGTAGTCCTCATACTGCTCCATGTCGTCAGCCACGGTGCGGAAGAATGCCCACACGCGAGCCTCGCAGCCACGCAGAGCACCGAAATCGGCGGGAGCATAGGCCTCAGCAAAGCTGAAATCCTTATCCTCGCCCTCGAACCAGCCGAACTTACGAGCTACGTCGGCAACATCCTTAGCATAGAGGCAGTTCTCGGGATCGTTCCAGGGGAAGGTGGTGATACGCGCCTGATTGGCGTGTGCCGAGACATAACCATCGGGGATGCGGCGAGCTACCCATACGATACCCTTATCCTCGGGACCCTTGCCGATAAGCTCCATAATCCAAGCCTCCTCGGTATCGATCAACGAGAACGACTCGCCCGACGAGCAGTAGCCATAGGTATTGGCCAAATCGACGATGATATCGATAGCCTCGCGAGCCGTCTTAGCACGCTGCAATGTGATATATATCAACGAGCCGTAGTCGATACCGCCGTTGGGGTCCTCCAACTCGGGGCGGCCACCGAAGGTTGTCTCGGTGATGAAGAGCGAGTGCTCGTTAGAGTTGCCGAGCGTGCGGTAGGTCACCTCTGCCTGACGAATCTGACCAAGATAGCGGCCTGTATCCCACTCTCTAACATCCATAAAGGGTGTATATCTCTGGGGAATGTATTGGTACAACGCACCGTAGAGCTGGTGCGAATCGGCTGCGTAGGTCACCATGTTCGAGCCATCGGTCGAGGCTCCACGCGTGACGATAAAATTGGTACAAGCGTCGGCCGTAGCTACCGAGCCGAGCATGATGCCCACAAGGGCGAGAAGAGCGAAAAGTTTTCTCATAGTAGTTTTAGTTTAATTATTTATTCTTAATATTGTTCCTATCTCTTATCAGTTTATAAAATCTCTCAAAGATACAAAATTATTTCGAATAAGTTGCCATATTATCCAATATTTCGTAATTTTGCGTTATAAAGTGATGATACAATGACTATCAATGAGCGACTAAACCACATACTATCGACTCTCCCCTCGGGCGTCAGCCTTGTTGCAGTGTCGAAATTTCACCCCGCCGAGCGTCTTCAAGAGGCCTACGACGCCGGACAGCGCATCTTCGGTGAGAGCCGACCTCAGGAGATGGTGGCCAAGCAGGCGGCACTCCCCGATGACATAGAGTGGCACATGATAGGCCACTTGCAGACCAACAAGGTGAAGATGATTGCCCCATTCGTCGCGATGATATCGTCGGCCGACTCGGAGCGTCTTATCGCCGAGATTGAGCGTCAGGCGGCGAAGCACAACCGCACGATAGATATTCTCTTGGAGGTACACGTTGCCGATGAGGAGAGTAAGTCCGGTTGGGATTACGACGAGCTGAGAGGCTACATCGCCTCGGGCAAGCTGCAAGCTATGGAGCATGTTCGCGTGCGCGGCGTGATGACCATAGCTACGAATAGCGACGATGAGGCCGTTGTGCGTCGCGACTTCGAGTATATACGCGCGATATACGAGGAGCTGAAACCGATATTTGGCGAGGCATTCGACACGCTTTCTATCGGCATGTCCGACGACTACCCTATAGCCTTGGAGTATGGCTCGACAATGGTGCGTATTGGCACTGCAATCTTCGGCGCACGAGAGTACTAAGCTATTGACGTGGCGAGGAGTCGTTGAGGGTAGTTAAGAGTAGCGAAGAGTAGTTGAGTGGTCGCGGCGAGCCGCGACGAATAATGCGAGCTGCGACGAGAAGAGCGTTAAGACCGTTGAGACAATTGAGACCGTTGAGATGGTCGCGGACAACGAGCGGCCGAGATATCGCAATGGTCTTAGCGGTCTTAATGGTCTTAGGCCGGCCGCAGGCGCAGCCTTTTTACACTCCATCAGCGGTTGCAGCTAATTTGTAAGTCGGATGTAGCCATGTCGTTCTGTGAGCCAAGG
>JAZNDK010000055.1:0-10002 GCA_045588005.1 Alistipes sp.
TACCTTCGCGCCCAGTTTAGTGTTATTTTTGTAACAAACGATAATTTATATATTAACTAAAACTCTTTTACTATGTTCAAAGGACATCCTAAAGGTCTTTATGCCTTGGCTCTTGCCAACACAGGCGAGCGTTTTGGCTACTACACCATGCTGGCCGTATTTGCCCTCTTCCTCAGAGAGAATTTCGGTCTTGAAGCAGGTACAGCAGGTGCTATCTACTCTACCTTCCTCGGCTTGGTTTACTTCATGCCTCTCGTAGGCGGTATCCTTGCCGATAAGTTTGGTTTCGGCAAAATGGTGACAATCGGTATCTCGGTCATGTTTGCCGGTTATATGTTGCTCTCGTTCCCGCTCGGTGGCGACCTTATCGCCATGATTGCAATGATGGCAGCATTGGTACTTATCAGCGTTGGTACAGGTCTGTTCAAGGGTAACTTGCAGGTTATGGTTGGTAACCTTTACGACGATCCCAAGTATGCCGACAAGCGCGACTCGGGTTTCTCGCTCTTCTACATGGCTATCAACGTGGGTTCGTTGTTTGCACCTACTACCGCAGTAGGTATCAAGCAGTATGCTATGGATGCTTGGGGCTTCTCGTCTAACGACGCTTACCACTTCGCATTCGCCGTTGCTTGTGTTGCTTTGGTACTCTCAATCCTTATCTACTACATCTTCCGTGCAACATTCCGTCACGTTGAGGGTGGCAAGAAGAAGGGCGAGACAGCAGTTATCGAGGATAACCTCTCTCCTGCCGAGACTAAGCAGCGTATCGTAGCTCTCTGCCTTGTATTTGCTGTGGTTATCTTCTTCTGGATGGCCTTCCATCAGAACGGATTGACGCTCACATACTTCGCCGACGAGTTTACTCAGACTACAGCCGTTGGCCTTAATACTATGGTATTTGATGTATGGAATCTTGCTCTTATCATCGTGGCTGTATATGCTACCTTCTCTATCTTCCAGAGTACAAGTGCCAAGGGTAAGCTATTCTCGGGCGTGCTCGCAACGGCTGTTCTTCTGCTCCTCGTATATCGTGCCATGGGTATCAACCCCGAGGCTGAGGTATCTGTTGCAGCTCCCATCTTCCAGCAGTTCAATCCCTTCTATGTTGTAGCCCTGACTCCCGTGTCGATGGCTATCTTCGGTTCGCTTGCTCGCAAGGGTAAGGAGCCCTCAGCACCCCGCAAGATTGCTTACGGTATGTTGGTTGCCGCTATCGGCTTTGTGATTATGGCCGTTGGCTCAGATGGCTTGAACACTCCTAACGACCAGCAGCGTGCTATCGCAGTAAATAAGGCCGAGGTATTCGCTAAGGAGTACTACACTATCGCAGCTACTGCCGAGGATTTGGAGGCTATGAAGGAGGATGCGGCTGTTGCAGCCACTATCAAGCCCGCTACCGACTTTATGGGCAAGCTCACAAAGAATACCAAGCCTATCTTCTTCGATGTGTATAACGCAAGCGTAACTACCCTCAAAGCTGATGCCGACGAGGCTACGGTTGCTGAGGCTGAGGCTACTTTGGCTACTATCAAGGCTGAAACTAAGCCCGAGACTCGCACTTCGCCCTACTGGTTGATCGTAACCTACCTCGTTCTTACCTTTGCCGAGCTCTTGCTCTCGCCTATGGGTATCTCGTTCGTATCGAAGGTTGCACCTCCGAAGCTCAAGGGTCTTATGATGGGTGGTTGGTTCGTGGCTACGGCTATCGGTAACATGCTCGTTGCCGTTGGTGGTTTCCTCTGGGCTGGTCTTCCCCTGTGGTCGGTATGGACAGTATTTGTCGTTCTATGCTTGCTCTCAGCGCTCTTTATGTTTGTGATGATGAAGCGTTTGGAGCGCGTAACAAAGTAGTCCTCAAGATATAATAATCTTGCGAGCCCGTCTAACTAAATCGGTTAGGCGGGCTCTTTTTATTGCCATTATAGACCACACTTAACTATTTTTAGGTAGTAATAAAGCTAAAATTTCCCACATATTAGCGATTGTAGCACTTGCGCCAACCATATACCTTTGCACCTCGTAAAGGAGTATGATTATGGATGCTAAGCTACAACCGAAAAATATAGGCCGATATCTTATATTATTAGTAACTGCCCTGCTATCGAGCATATCGCTCTTGGCAACCGAGCCGCCAGCCTCGGCTACAACAACACTCTCGGGCCGTGTTACCGATAGCGAGGGAGTAGCAATACCCTACGCTACGATATATGTCGAGGGCACAACACAAGGTACTGTTGCCGATGCTGAGGGTCGTTACTCACTATCTATTCCCCATGGTAAGCAGCACATTGTAGCCTCGGTACTCGGATATAGCGAGTGTAGGGAAGTTGTAGATACCAACATAAAGAACCTCACGCTCGATTTCTCGCTCCACACACTCTCCACGGATATTGACGAGGTGGTTGTCACAGCCTCTGGTGTGGGGCGCATCAAGCGTTCGGCATTCAACGCTGTAGCCGTAGATACCCGCGAGTTGCGCAATACCACAAAGAATCTTAGCGACGCCTTATCACGAGCCCCGGGGTTGAAGCTCCGCGAGTCGGGAGGTGTAGGCTCTGATATGTCGCTTATGGTTGATGGTTTCTCGGGAAAGCATGTCAAGATATTTATTGATGGAGTACCTCAGGAGGGTGTGGGAAGCTCCTTCTCTCTGAATAATATACCGGCAGGTTATGCCGACCGTATAGAGGTCTATCGAGGTGTTGTGCCCGTTGGCTTTGGTGCCGACGCTATCGGTGGCGTAGTAAACATCGTCACGAATAAGTCGCGCCGCCGCTGGTTTGCCGATGCGTCGTACTCGTTCGGCTCGTTTAACACCCACCGCTCGTCGGTAAATGCAGGACAGACCCTCGAAAATGGCTTTACGTGGGAGATAAACGCCTTTCAGAACTACTCCGACAACAACTACATGGTCGATGCTCCTGTCGAGGACTTCGAGACGGGGCGTATCGAGCGAGGCAGGTTAGAGCGCGTGGAGCGTTTCCACGACAACTACCACAACGAGGCGGTGGTTGCCAAGCTCGGTGTTGTAGGCAAGCGTTGGGCAGACCGCCTCATGGTGGGCTTCACCTACTCGCAGATGCACAAAGATATACAGACAGGCGTACGTCAAGAGATTGTCTATGGCGAGAAGTTCCGCCACGGTCACTCGCTGCTCCCCTCGATAGAGTATGTCAAGCACAATCTGCTGACCGAGGGCTTAGACCTAACCCTGACAGCTAACTACAACCGCAACGAGACAACCAATATCGATACGGCGCAGTATAAGTACAATTGGCGAGGCGAGACCAAACGTCTAAACTCCCCGGGCGAGCAGTCGTACCAACACTCACGCGCCGATAACAACAACTGGAACGCTACCGCAACCCTATCTTATCGTCTTGGTCGCAAGCACCACTTCACTCTAAACCATGTCTTCAACGCCTTTCGTCGCGAGAACACCTCGCTGCTGGCTCGCGAGGAGATGACCAATGCCATAGATAAGCAGACACGCAAAAATATCACAGGTCTGCAATATAGACTATCGCCCTCGAAACGATGGAATGCCTCGCTCTTTGCCAAATATTACGCCCTATACACCTCAGGACCTATTGCCACAAACGACAAGCAGACCGAGTTCGTGCGATCGACACGTAGCGAAGATGCTTTTGGCTATGGAGCGGCAGGAACATACTTTATTATCGAGGGTATGCAGGCGAAGCTATCCTACGAGCGAGCCTACCGCCTACCCACCATCGAGGAGCTCTTCGGCGACGAGGACTTGGAGATGGGCGACGTCGGCCTACGCCCCGAGAGTAGCGATAACCTCAACGTTAGTCTCAGCTACAACGCCAACTTTGGTGCGGATAGGCTGCACGGCATATTTGTCGAGGCAAGTTTTATATGGCGAAATACGAATGACTATATTCAGCGTAATATTGTCGATGTGAGTGGCGGTAAGTCGGCGGCAACCTATATCAACTATGGCCGTGTGAAGACCCTCGGCGGCAACCTCTCGCTACGTTACTCCTTCTCGAAGTGGTTATCGATAGGTGGCAACCTAACATATATGGATGTTCGCGACAATATGCCGATAGCCATAGGTACAACCTCGATGCCCAACCTCGGCTATGGCGACCGCATGCCCAATATCCCATACTTCTTTGCCGATGGCGATATTACATTTACTTGGCGAGATTGCCTTGCAAAGGATAACACTCTGTCGGTAACCTACGATAACCAATACCTGCACCACTTCTACTACTACTCGTCGCGTATAGGTACAAACCGTGACGACTATATGGTTCCCAACCAATTTTCACATAATATATCGCTGAGCTACACTTTTAAGGGTGGCAAGTATAATATTTCGGTAGAATGTCGTAACTTTACAAACGAAAAGTTGTACGATAATTTCAGTCTGCAAAAGGCTGGGCGTGCATTCTACGGCAAGATACGCATAGCTTTTGGCGGTAAATAACTGATAGAAAATAATTATCATAAACTTTTCAAACCATAAAACCATGAAAATTAAGAGTCTAATTTGTATGATGATGGCCGCAACCTTGGTTGCTACGGCTTGTGAGAAAGAGACAAGACCAACGGATAACGATAATCCTCCGGTGTCGGATGCTGACTATGCCTATGTTATAGCCTCGCAGGGGACCTTTTCGAACACAACGACCAATGCTCTTGTAACAGCCGCGTCGCTTGACGAGGGTACGGTGGGCATGGAGAATGGCTTGGTAAACGATGGAGCAACCTATTGGGTATTTTATGGCGACAGCTACCTCTACGGACTTACGTACAATCAGGGAAATGCCGGCACAACGCGCTCGTATATCCTTAACGAGGATTTGACACTCGAAGCTCGCCCCGCGGAGTATGCCGTGCGTCGATTTACGACCTACGGCATCTACGACAAATATATCATGACTGCCTCGACAGGCGATGGCCCTGCAGAGTGGGCCGACGAGAACGGCTTTATACCTAAGTCGCTACTTATCTCATACTTGGATGTCGCTGCTGAGACCTACTCAACCAACGACACCACAAACGAGGCATACCTCTCGGAGAACTTCTTGGGCAATGGCGAGTTTGTAACACTCGCAGGTATCGAGGAGCGCGATGGCAAGATCTTCGCAGCTGCTGTGCCTATGGGCCTTAGTCAATATGGCGTTAAGGCCGAGGGTGGCAAGTGGGTATGCGAGGGCTACGGCGACTTGGTAAAGAGCGAGTCGGGTGGCTCGGGCTCGGGTGCTTACAAGGAGGGTGAGTTGCAGTGGACTCAGTATCCCAACGAGTGCTGGGTTGCAATCTTCGACGACGAGACCCTCACCTCGAAGCGACTAATCCGCACTGACAAGCTTAGCTACGCTTGTGGCCGCAACAAGTCGCAGTACTACCAGATGACATGGGCAACCGAAAGCGGCGATATCTATGTATTCTCTCCTTCGTATGCTAAGGTTATGGCCGACGAGCGTCAGCAGACGATACTTCCGGCAGGTGTTATGCGTATCAAGCGTGGCACGGAGGAGTTCGACCCCGACTATTACTACAATATCGAGTCTATGACAGAAGGTCGCTCGTTCCTTCGTACATGGCCCGCAGGAGGTGCTAAGTTCCTGATGTTGATGTACGACGCGCCGCTCACGCCCGAGAAGAAGATGACCGCCAACCAGCTCGCCATTTTTGATGCCGAGGCAGGTAAGTTTACCGACGTAACAGGACTTCCCGCTAAGGAGAGTATCTCGGGATTTGGCAGTAGCCCCTACTTCGAGAACAGCAAAATTTATATTACCGTGACTACAACGGATAGCTATCCCGCAATCTATGCTATAAACACCGACACAGGTGTTGCAACAAAGGGCCTTACAATCGAGGCTACGCAGATTAGCGGTGTTGGTCGTCTTGCGGTAAAGAGATAGAGTAAAAACCACACGCAATGAAGAAGTTTTTTAAGGATTTACACCTTTGGTTATCGATTCCGCTCGGATTGGTGATATCGACAACCTGTTTTTCGGGAGCCATGCTTATCTTCGAAACGGAGATAAGCGAGGCCCTAAGACCTCACTACTACCGAGTAGAGGCCAAGGGCGAGCCCCTATCCATCGAGGAGATAGTTGCTCGCGTAGAGCCTACCCTTGCCGAGGATCAAGAGATTACGGGCATTACGGTATTCGACGACGCCGAGCGTAGCTACAAAGTCAATCTCTCGAAGCCCAAGCGTACGGCAACCTACGTCAATCAGTATAGCGGCGAGGTGCTCGGCACTCCCGAGCGCATGAGCTTCTTCCGCACGATGTTCAGCCTTCATCGCTGGCTGATGGATAGTCGCCCGAAGGATGGAGGTGTATTCTGGGGTAAGATGGTCGTGGGCGTATCAACGCTAATCATGGTAGTAATCATCCTTACCGGTCTTGTTATATGGATACCTAAACACCGCAAATCGTTGGCTAACCGCCTTAAAATCAAGTTCCGCAGTGGCAGCCACAGACTCCTCTACGACCTACACGTTGCAGGAGGATTCTACGCCACAGCCCTGTTATTAGTCATGGCTCTTACGGGACTTACATGGTCGTTTGCCTGGTATAAGGATGGGGTCTATGCCCTCTTTGGTATTGAGCAGACTCAATCGAAGGGCGGCAACGAAACAAAGAGAGGCGAGGAGCGACGCGATAAGAGTTCTGCCGACTCGCCATACATCCATTGGCAGAGTATATGCGAGCAGATAAAGGCCGAAGCGGAGGATATATCGCAGATTACAATATCGAAGGGCAGCGCATCGGTAAAGTATGACCGCTGCGGTAATCAGCGAGCCACAGACAAGTACCTCTTCGATAACGCTACGGGCGAGATTACAAGCGTAGAGGCCTATGCCGACTCACCTGAGACCTCGAAGATGCGCGGCTGGTTATACTCGCTTCATGTAGGCTCATGGGGCGGTATCGTTACACGCGTAATGTGGTTCTTGGCCGCAATGCTTGGAGCTACGCTACCCCTTACGGGCTACTACTTGTGGATACGCCGTATGGTTGTGAAACGCCGCACACACTCCCTTCAACACAACATTGGCGAGTCTGTGTAGAGCCTACCTATTTCTCAGAACCAATCCCTGACGAGTGAACCTTGTTCGGGATTTTTTTTTGTAGAATAGATAAAAACGTGGAAACTATTTTTGTTTTTTGAGTTTTTTAACTATCTTTGCGTCGGATTTTATAATCGGTAAAAAGTTTTTTTTATGACACAGCGTGAGAACATACTCGACCATGCGATGAATATGTTTGTAAAGCAGGGTGTTAAGGCCGTACGAATGGATGACATAGCCAAGGAGTTATCCGTATCTAAGCGAACGCTCTACGAACTATTCGAGGATAAGGAGGAGCTACTATTCCAGTGCATAGCACGCTTTGCCGAGCTCGAAAACAGCAGACAGCAGGATAGTATCAAAAACATCGACAACAAGCTCGAGGTTATGATATTTGCCCTACGCGACATGATTACACACGCCCCCGTAGCGTCACGCCTAAGACGCAACCTCGAGAGATTCTATCCTACGGTATATCGCCGACTGAACAACACTCTCACAGCACGAAAGAGCGAAAACCTTCAATGCTGGATAAAGGAGTGTATAGAAGATGGCTACCTTACAAAGACGGCAGATAGTCCCTTTGTGCTGAAAATTCTTGTGGATAGCTGCCAGGGGATTATTCATAGCGAGGCCTTCGATGCCATAGAGTCGCAGAAGATGATCTCGTACATAACCTACGCCATAGTGATATTCATCCGAGGGTTATGCACGGCACGCGGAATTGAGATTCTCGATAACTCGTTTGACAAATACTTCAGCAATATACCCCATTACACCGACGTTAATGATTTAGTGTAACAGAAAATAATAATAACAAAAAATATTAGAGATGAAAAGAGTACTTCTAACAATGACATTTGCGCTTCTATCGCTCGGAGCGGTAGATGCTCAGGGACTATCGACCGAGAATGAGTCACAGCAGCTATTGCTATCACTCGACGAGGCGATAGAGATCGCTCTTTGCGAGAACCCCACAATCAAGATTGCGAACCTCGAAATCGAGCGTTTCGACTACGTTCGCAAGCAGGCTGCGTCGTCGCTCTACCCCCAGATTGACGCCTCGGCACAGTATGCCTACTCGATTCGCCGTCAGGAGATGGCCGAGGGCTTCTCGTTTGGTGGTAAGAATACATTTAACGTAGCGGGTAACGTTGCACTGCCGCTCTTCGTGCCATCGGTATATCGCCAGATGAAGATGACACGAACTCAGATGGCAGCTGCCGTAGAGAGCGCACGCGCCAACCGCATCGACCTAGTGGCCTCGGTGCGTTCGGCATACTATAACGTACTGCTCGCCGAGCAGTCGTTGGAGGTGCTGCAAGAGGCCGTACTCACAACACAGCGCGTAGTAGATAACACCAAGAGTATGTTCGACAACGGTCTTGTTGCCGAGTACGACTACATCACTGCCGAGGTACAGCTCAGCAACCTAAAGCCTCAGGTTTCGCAGGCCAAGACCGCAATCGAGCTCACGAAGCTACAATTGAAGATGTACCTATCTCTACCCGAGGATACCGAGATTGAGGTATCTGGCTCGCTCGACGACTTCCGTGACAAAGTACTTCTCGGCGAGGACTACTCGACAGATATTACCGAGAATACAACGCTTAAAAGCTTGGATATCAACCGTGAGCTACTCCAACATCAGGAGAAGTTGATTCAGACAACACGCATGCCGACAATCGCCGCATTTGGCTCTATATCGTATATCGGCCAGGAGAGAGTCGATCTCAGCGGCCTTATGGGTGGCGCAATGGGTGGCGGAGCTGCTGTGCAGGAGCAGTCGAAGTTCTGGTGGCAGTACCCCATCTCGATTGGTGCGCAGATATCTATCCCTATCTTCGCTGGTATGAAGAAGACAAATCAGCTTCGCGAGGTACGCAACCAGATTACGCAGCTCGACATGCAGCGCGAGTACATCGAGCAGAGCGTAAAGATTCAGGTGCAGCAATCTATACACACGCTTATCAACGCACGCGAGACAATGCAGTCTAACGCTCTTACCGTAGAGCAGGCCGAGAAGGCATACAACATCTCGTTTGCACGTTACAACGCCGGTGCCGGTACTATCTTGGAGCTCAACAGCTCACAGTTAGCCCTCACACAGGCTCAGCTAAACTACTCTCAGTCGATATACAACTATCTCGAGGCAGAGGCCCTCTATAAGAAGGCTCTCGGAAACGAGGAGTATGTCGATACCGAAACCGTAGAATAGAGAACCAAAGAATAAAGGATAATAATGAAATAAATATAACACGTTATGAAGAGAATTTTGATTGTTATGGGTGCAGCTGCCATGATGGTAGCTTGCAACACCAAGAGCGCGGAGTCGGAGGCTCAGGCTACGCCCGCTATTACGACTGAGAGTGCCGTAGGTGTGAAGGTAGTTACGGCTACTAAGATGACGGTAGATCTCTTTGAGACCTACACCTCGGAGATTCTGCCCTACAAGGAGAACGACATCACTCCCGCAGCTCAGGGCCTGCACATCGACGAGATTCGTGTCGATGTGGGCGACCACGTCAAAGCCGGCGAGGTAATCGTAACCCTCGACCAGACGACCCTCAAGCAGCAGGAGCTTAACCTCGCAACTACCGAGGATAACTTTAACCGAATGAAGCCTGTACACGCTGCGGGCGGTATATCGGATCAGCAGATGACTCAGATTCAGAACCAGCTCGACTTGCAGCGCGAGGTTGTTGCTAACCTACGCAAGAACTCGACCATCGTATCGCCTATCTCGGGCGTTGTTACGGCTCGCAACTTCGAGTCGGGAGACCTCTTTGCAGCTATGCCTATTCTTCATATTATGCAGATCGACAAGCTCAAGGTTATGGCCAACGTATCGGAGATGTACTACCCCGTGGTTAAAAGTCGGATCGTAGCCATGTCGTTCTGTGAGCCAAGGAGTTGGTTTCAAGTTGTCTTCC